>JAAYNY010000214.1 GCA_012520635.1 Clostridiales bacterium
CAATCTTGTTAATTATGGGAGCTACTGCATCAATGATCTATTGGGAAGAAGACTTTTGTAAGAGATTAAGCAATAAAGGGTTTCATGTTATACGTTATGACAATAGAGATACAGGTAAATCAATTACTTACGCATATGGTCATCCAGAGTATACTTTTGAGGATTTGGCTGATGATGCAATTGAGGTACTAGATGCCTATAAGGTTGATAAGGCTCACATAGTTGGTATGTCTATGGGTGGAATTATTACGCAGATAATAGCTCTTAAACACCCAGACAGAGTTCTAACCATTTCATTAATTATGACATCAAATTTTGATTCTAATCTTCCTATAAAGGATAGTAAAGTAACAGAAGCCTTAGGTGAGCTTAAAATTAAAAATTGGCAAGACAAAGATGAAGTGATAGAATGCTTTATTAAAAAAAGTAAAGTTCTTGTCGGGTCTAAAAATATATTTGATGAAGAGAAAATAAGAAGGCTGAATGAAGAGGAATTTAATAGAGCTAGTAATTTGCAGAGTATAGATAATCATGGATTTATTAGAGGTTGGGGTTTGTATTTATCTAGAACCAGCGAAATTAATGTTCCTACACTTGTAATTCACGGAACAGAAGACCCTATTATACCCTATGAGCATGGAGTTTATCTTTCTGAAGTTATACCAAATGCTGTATTGGTTACCTTAGAGGGTGCTGGGCATGAGCTTCACTATAATGATTGGGATAAGATTATTAATGCAATATCAAAGCGTGTATCGAGTTTTATAACTGAAATTTGAAAAAAGTTTTTAGATAGGAGTGATTTTAATGAGTAAAGATATGAAACAAATTAAGGAAATAACTAAAAAACATAATATTATTCTAAAGGAAGAAACAATGCAGTTTAATGAATCCGGGCTTGATTTTCAAGTTGTATTTGCACAAGATGAAAGTGGAATTGACTGGGTTCTAAGGTTGCCGAGGCGGGAAGATGTTATGCCTAGAACAAAGGTAGAAAAACAAGCATTAGATTTGGTTAATCAGTATGCGAAATCTTTTCAGGCACCAAATTGGATTATTTATACGGATGAGCTAATCGCTTACAAGAAGTTATCTGGTGTGCCAGCAGGAACTATAGACCATAATATAGGAAATTATGTTTGGGAAATAGATATTAACAATATTCCAGAATCATTCCACAAGTCTCTTGGTAGAGTGTTAGCAGAGCTTCATAGCATACCTAGTGATAAGGCTACAGAGCTTGGACTAGTAGTGCAAACCCCAGAAGAGGTAAGAATATCAATGAAGCAGCGTATGGATGATGTAAAAGCAAAGTTTGGTGTTGGTGAGAACCTATGGAACAGATGGCAGGCATGGATTAATGATGATGAAGTGTGGCCAATGAAAACTGGATTGATTCATGGAGATATTCATGCTGGCCATACTATGATTGATAAAGATGCTAATGTAATTGGATTAATCGACTGGACCGAAGCAAAGGTTACGGATATATCAAATGACTTTGTTTTTCATTATAAGGCTTTTGGAGAAGAGGGGCTAGAAGCTCTGATTTTTGCTTATAAAGAAGCTGGTGGATATTACTGGCCTAAGATGAAAGAGCATATTATTGAATTAGTTGCTGCATACCCAGTTTCAATTGCTGAGTTTGCAATTGTATCTGGTGTTGAAGACTATGCTCAGATGGCGAAGGAAGCGTTGGAAGTATAAGAGTCATTAGTGATGTAATGTAGTTATCGATATGTTCCCGTCTACCGATAGCCCCAAAAATGCAGTGGATATGTTTCCGAGAACGGGCATACTCAAATGACATTTATTCTGTCCTCTCGAGCCATGTGGAGAGTACAATTCTGATGACGTATTGTGGTTCAGAGGAGAAATA
>JAAYNY010000215.1 GCA_012520635.1 Clostridiales bacterium
CAACCACTCCATACCATATATATAGGACAAATCCATATCATCTAGTAATTGACCAAATTCATCTGGCAACTCCAGTAGTTTTCCAGTCTCTAGCTTTCTATATTCATCTTCTAACTCTTCCTTTTGTCGTTCAAAGTTTCGCCTTGCATTCTCAAGTTCTTTTAATTTTCTTTCAAAGGCCTCAGCAATAGTTGATTCTTGAAATATATTCTCTTCTCCTAGCCCAATAAATCTTAGTATCATCTTACGAGTCTCTATTTCTTTCTCAAAATCACCTAATGCTTCCTCCTGATGACTATACTTAAGCTGTAGTTGCCCAAGTTTTTTGTTTTCATCCTCAACATCTCTACTGCAAGACACTATCTCTTTATCTGTTTGCTCTTTTTCCTCTTTATCCTGCTTTAAACCACTTTGAAGTTTTTGAAGTTTCTCTTCTAGCTGAATATCCATTACTTCCAAGGTACCCTCTTCATATACCCCAAGGATATTTCTTTCTAAATTTGCTTCATACTTTTTATTAAAATCTATTTCTTCCTTATCATATACACTAATTCTAGCCTGAGCCTTCCCATAGCTTCTCTCTAATTCTTGAATCTGATTTTGTATATTTCCTTCTTTATCGGTTACTTCCTTAAGTTGGTCCTGTTTTTTAGTATATATATCCTCCTGGTCCTTAATATATATATTATGACTTTGCAACTTTTCTTCATAATAACATCTAAGGTTATAACCCAACTGATTCCTTTCAGGAAGCAGGTCTCTCTCTCTATCCTTAACTATTTCCAACTCATTCTCTAATGTCAGTTGATCACGTGAAAATTCCCTATACTCTCCATAAAGCCTAGCACATTCCATGGTATGAATTCGAAAAATTAGATGATCAATCTTCTTACCTATCTGGTCTTTCTCATCTTGAAGACGCTTTTGTTCTTTAAATAATATATCCTGTTCATCCATAAGACAATAAAGCTTATAGGATGCTTCCTCAAATCTAACAGCTTCTAGCCTACTTTCTAAAAGATCAAACCTCTCCAGAAGCATGGACTTTTCTTCATACTTATCCTCCAAAAGGGATGAAAGACAGATCCTTAAAAAGGCAATCTTTTCTTCATATTCTTTGCTTTTTTTCATTGCATTTAAGAAAGATGTGGCCTTTTCTCCTATCTCTTCCCCGTCTTTCTGAAATGATAGAATAGTATCCTTACGCTCAATATTAGCCTGGTTTTCTTTATATAAAAGAATAAACTTTTGAATTATATTTGCAAAAGCCTTAATCCTATTCTCATCTTTATTAAGCTTGGTCTCAACAGCGGGTAAAAACCATTTTTCCACAAGACCAGCTTCATCCTTTGCATCCTTAAATAGTTCCGATAATCCAGATTCCTTTGAGTTCACTTTCTTAATAATGGTCTCCCATTCAGTATGGTTTATCTGATACTCCTTTAACCGTTCGAAATATCTCCTTTGTTGAGCAGGCTGGTTCATGTCAAAGTATTGAAATGCCATTCCTTTTTCTCTTTTTGTCTCTTCAAAAATTCCTTTGCAAGCATTAAAGCCCCTAAGTTTTTTTACTTTCCCATTAACCTCAATTACTGGAATATTGTGAATATCAAAGTAATCGGGTTCCTTATATTCATATATAAAGTTCACCATATCCAGTTCATCCTTAGAATCCTCTTCACCAGAGGCTTGCTTCCTGCGAACCATCATTCCAACCATGACATATCCTGCCCCTCCATCCAGTACCCATTCAGTAAGAATAAAGGTTGGTCGATTAGTGGTAAAGAAGCTGGCAAATTCTCGGTCAGGAGTATCCCTATAACGTTTTCTAACCAAAGGTGCTATCATCATCTGTACAAGCACTGATTTACCACCTCCATTTTGCAAGGATATCAATGTGCTTTCTCCATCAAAACGGAAGGTTTCATCCTCTATTGTAATGGTATTATTATTGTAATTTAGATTAATTGCTCGAAAACAATTTATCTTACTCAACTTCTTTCACCCCCAACACTCTCATAACACGGTTATAATTATTTTTGTTTAATAAATTAAAATCCATAAAATGATCAAGTTTCTTTGTTGTTTTTATCATCTCATCTGCTTCGATATAGTCTATAAGACCTTGCTTCTGAAGGAATGTTAAGATAGAATGAATAAAACCTTCCTTTGTGGTCTTTGCCCTAGAGCCACGTTCATCACTTCTAAGGGCTTCATATGCTTCTAACATGTTGGTAAAGGCAAGTCCACTATCTTCTTCATCATCATTCTGATTGTCGGCTCCTTCTTTTAATCTATCAGATATACAATTAATAAGTTCTCCTACTTTCATAAAATCTCTGGTTTTACTAGAGCTACCCTGTCCATCATAGAACTCCACAAGTAAGGTAAGGATAACGAATTGGGAAAGATAATAATCCTTGTCGGTTGCAGTAGACTTGCATAAGGTTGATTTAAGCAATGCCTTGGAGAAACCAAGAAAGTCATTATCTTCCCTAGGAATAAGATAAATTACATTGCCATATCTTTCTATACTACTTTCTGCCACCTCACCCTGTTTTTTAACAAGATTCATAACCGCTTCATTCTCAGTATAAGCCTTATATAATTGAGTTTCTTCCTCTTCTCTTAATTCCCTATTTTGAAGTAGGTAATAAAATATCATTTGACTTATACTTATCTCTTCTATTTCATAAGCCATAAAAGCAATCCCCCTATTCTAAAGAAAATACAACATCTGAACAACGAATCTTTTTCATATGTCCATTTTCATCAGCTACATTTAAAAACTCTACAATATTTCTGTCTACTCTTGTTACTTCAAGGCTCTTAACATGTTTAAACCCAGCCTCATCTTCAATTAATTCCAATAAACACAAATTAATTTGAAATCCATCTATTCTATCAGTAAAATGTTCTTCTCTTTCTTTGCGAAGGTCATCAAAAATAAATATTCTATTCTTAATCAGCTCTACCATAATCTCTCGAAAGATTTCCAGATTAGGAATAAGTATACTTCTCTCTTCATTAGTTATCACCTGATTCAACCTTCCTAAAGTCAATTTTTTATATTGAAATACGTATTGTAGAATGCATAACAAGCTATCCTTATATACTCTAAGTCTTTTCTCCAACTTTAATTTTTGTTCTTCCAACCAAGCCTCATCATCAAAATCTTCTAATATTTCAGACTCCTCATCTTCCCTTGGATTTATTGTTCTTTGATATTCAAAAGCCTTACCAATATGGTAGGTCTTGTCCACTTCTTGATTGAATAATGGGCGTAGGAATATGTCTAATCTGTCAAGATTATCAGCTTCTTTTAACACTTGTTCATATAAGTCATTTCGAATAGAAAATCTTTTTATTAATGACATTTGTGATAGAGACTCTAATTCTTTTGTATACATAGTTTTTAGGTCAAAATGACTAGAGAGAATTTTCTGGTATTCATCTAATGCACGATTTATGTAGTCTTCAATGGTTTTTAAATATTTAAGATTATCCGCATCAATTTGACCCAACTTTTCTATCTGAATATCTTGCTCTTCCAACCCCTCCACCAATTTCCTTACATGCTCCTTGTAACCAGCGAATTTCTTCTTGGTCTCATCAATTGTTATTAGGTTTTCCTCTAGTATTTGACTATATTCAGCAACTGAGAACATAAGGGCATTCTGCCTAATTCTACGCATGGCCTCTTGGATTTTTTGCAATTGTATTCTAAGTAAATTAAAAATATTTTTTATAGTATCCACTGCCTTATCATAACTGGCTTTTTCCATCTGAAGCTTAAAAATCATTTCTTGAATCGTAAGCTTCATATTACTCTCAATCTCTAAAGTGGATAAGACCAGATTATATCCATCATCTGTAAGATAGTAAGAAGTTCTTCTAACATCACCATTGATGTAGACAACTCTATTCCCAATAAAGCTAATGTGTATCTCCTTATAATCCCCCTCATCGTAATCAAATCCCTGAAAATACATGGCACGGCCTTCATCACATAGTATTACATTTACAATAAATTCTCCTAGTTCCTTGCACTGATCATAGGATAAGGACTTCTTAAACCAGGTTATATTAATGACATCAATAAAATTACCGATATCATCCATGGTACAAGGCTCATCCTTAAGAGACTGCTCCATAATATATAGCAAAACAGAAAAGATTAAATTAGTCTGCTCAAATATCGTATCAATTCCGTACTGTTTCCAAGTTCCTTTCAAAATACTATTCTTAAAAAGTAGCCCATAGGAACCAATATTCTTCATTCTCTTTGTAAAGTTCTTCAAAAAATCCAAGTCCATATCAATACCTATTAAAAATCCTTTCGCTGTAATATCTCTTGTGGTATGTATCTATTTTGTGTTAATATCTCCACAATTTGTTCCTGAGTTTTCTGATTAAAATAGGATAAAAAATCACTACCTATATTACTATTTTGCCCCTTCTTCATCTTGGGTAACCTTGATAATTCGGATTTATTTATCATAGCTTTATAGGCCATGCAAAAGGGTTCTATCTTAACCTTCTCTCTAAAGTCTCTATGTAGGTTTTCATAAATGATTATACCTTCATAATCTAAATCACCAAAATACAGTATCTCATTACTAGGATCATTAAGGTATGGCTCCATACAAAAAGTAAAATCTTGAAATGATTTGTGAATGCCTTTACCTGCTCCATATATAAGTGTACCTATCTGCGTTCCCAGTATAGTCCTATTCCCTGATATAAGATGTCTTCTCATACTATAGAAAGTATCCTTATTCTCTAGTATCAATATCTTCTGAGGCACTTGCTTATGATGGGAATAATAGGCTAGTGGTTCAGTCGTATCATATACATTAAGTTCCTCTAAGGTTAGTCCAAGATTTTTTAGAATACGGATTCCCCCTTCCCTTAAAAGAAACTTTTCTCTTCCCCAGATTTCAAAACTCCGTTCATTATAGGATACTGAATCCAGCAGATTATCCTTCTTGTTCTTTAGATAATCATTTAACTGTAGCACATACAACCTATCCTTACGATAGACCTCCATGTTCCTAAGATAATAATCATTGTCTAGCATGGGTAGCAAGTTATAGTGCAACTCTTCCTCTAGCTTACTATTATCCTTGCCTATACGATGGATTCTATATGACTGATAGAGGGCTGGTTTTTTCCCATTAAGCTTAGAATTTTTAATCGGTGTAATCTGATCTTTTCCAATAAGCTCATATACTTTTTCGGTCAACTCCAAATAGCTTGTAATTTTATAAAAAACTTGTAGTTCCTCCAAACTTATCTTATTCTTTTCAAAATCAGTGATTTTTCTCATGTACACTCCTTCATTTGACAAAAATTTTATCTTACATTAATAGTAACATATTTTTTTTACAAGACAAGGGGACGTTTCCTCTGTCTTCTTTCTGAGAAAGAAGACAGAGGAAACGTCCCCTTGTCTTTTATCTTGGTTCTATTCCACTAACTACCACATCATCTATAAGAAGTACCACATGTTCAGCATTTTGATAGGAGTAATCATTAGCTTGGTTAAAGTTTGACCAATCGGTATTGGCAATACGTACTTGACAATCAAGCTTTTTGCCAGATGGTAACTTATAAGCAATATCTTGGAATGATAGCTCAAAGTAAGTATCAGCTCCCTCTATTCCTGACCCCATATCAACAAAGTCACCCTTAACATCATCTGATATTGTTACATACCAGGGTGATGAATTAAACTCCATGCCCCCATGATCACAATAAAATATCTGGCCCACATTACTGTCCTTGGTAAAATAATAACGTAGTTTTACATTTGACATATCTGCATCTTGGTTACCAATATTTTTTATGGAAAACTTTAGGCTTATAGTATTAGAGCTTTGTGTAGACTCTCCTGTCAGGGTAAGTTGCAAATTACCTTCGGGTATTTCTGTACCACCTTCTTTAAACTTCACTGTTATATTAACTGGCTTACTAGTCACTCCATATCCTGATGTAGTAATGACTTTTGCAGTCAGCTTAATCTTTTTCGAATTTGCATCTAAGCTATTCTCAGGGGTAAAAGTTATGGAGTAAGGAGCCGTTTCATCTTCACCAATTTTTATATCATCGGCATAAAATTCAACTTTTGATACATTTTCATCATTATTAACTAGAGTAGTAAATATTATAGGGGTCTCTACTTCGGTGTAGTCAGCAAGAAAGCCGTCTATAGGTTCTGCTATACTAATGGTCACATCTTCTCCTTGCTCTCCTGGTTCTATACCATATACAAGTTCATCACCTATATATACAGGAATATAACTTGTCTCCTCTTCTGACTTGCTTAGTCCTTGTCTGCTCCAATCATTGCTTGGATCCCAGTTCACTTTATACGATGAATCTTGAGCAGGAACCAATGCTATCTGTATCTCTCGGTTACCATGGAAAGATAGATTAGACCAATCAAGCTCTACATAATATATACCCTCTTCAGTATTCCAAGCATATGGCCCATTAATCTCTACACCTTGTCCATCAAGGATCAAAGCTTGATCATACATTACCTGAACACTGAAATCATCAATGGTCTGACCCTTATCTAACATTTCAGTTATATTAAAAAAGTATTTTGTCTTTAGACCCTTTACTAATCTTGGAGGGCAACTTGTATCGTTAAAGACTTTTATATTAAGCTGTGTTCTTTCACTATTTTCCTGTTCTATCTTGGATGTTACGTAAAAAGGTTTCTCATCTATCTGATATTCTGGAACTGTTGGATCTGGCTCCTGACCTTGACCGTATATTTGGTAAAGCCCTGCCAAAGCACCTACACAACCTGCATTATAATCTATAGCAACTTCATTATAGACATAATCAGTAATATCATCCTTATGATAGTCATCGGCATCAGGGCCACCTACTAAAGCCCCCCAAAGTACATGTTTTTGAACCTCAGGAACTAACATACTATTGGTAGTAGAGCCATGGGATGCCCTATGATGAGGATTTACAGCTGAGTTTTCAGCATATCCTACAATAAAACAACGATCCATGGGATTGTCTCCCAAGAGATAATCGGTCTGGTGCTTGCACCAATTAACAAAGTCCTGATTAGGCTTATACTTATTATAAACCAGTGCACATAACTGTGCTGTCATATTATATCTAGCAGAACCCCATGTGTTAACAACCCTGTATCCCTCAGGGGAAGCTGCTAAGAAAGTAGTGTCATTTGGATTCTCATGAGGAACCCCTGACCAGTATTCAATATTCCAACGGAAGAAATACCAGTGTTCTGGATCATCAGTAATAGGAGCAAGTTTTGCAAATACACCGCCCCATACAGTATCCCAGGAATGAACCCATATATTTTGCCAAGTGCTAGCTGTAGTAGAGATGATTCTACTTAAATATCCTGTATATGTACCACTAGAATCAACGGATATAATATCATCAATATAGGTCCAGTCTCCAGTTGCAATGTTTAGCCATACTGCAGCCCAAGACATTTCATCTTCATCGTAACTGGAATTATAAAATCCTCCTGAAAATCCTAGACCACGATTTTCTTTAGCAAATTCATACAAAGCAATAGCAGTATCTAAGCATGTCATTGCATACTCAGGATCACTATCTATAAAGTTTAGATAGTTTATTGCTAATGAAGCTGCAGCTCCTGCACACTGGTCACTGGCAGGTGTCTCATGGCTGGCAAAGAATGCCGGTCTTGGAGTTGTCTGCAACTCGGGAGGCCCCCAATAATTATGATCATTGGTTCCATCCCCTACCTGATATGCAAATGCAACTACTTTACCACTTGAGTCTCTGAATGTACAACGGATAAAAAAGTCATTAAACCATCTTAATATTTCTTCAATGTGGTCTTGCTCTCCTATTGATATATAAGAATCTCTAAACTCATAATATCCCCATCCTAGGGTAGAACCAGAATAACTCTGGGGTAAGCCGAAATTAACATGATCTCCTGCATCATGAAAGCCACCACTAAGATCCACACATCCATCACCATCTGGATCTAAGGTCTGTAGATTGGCTGAGATAAATTCAGCTGAAAGATTAGTGCCATAACCTTCATCATTTCTAGGTATCAAAGGTATTTCTCTGTCCTCAGTATGACAATCTCCTCTCCAGGACAATTTGCCATCTGATACACCAGGGCCACATTTGTTAGCATCATAGAAGTACATGGATAACTGGAAGGCTTTGGCGTAGTTATAAGCTTCCTGTGCTTTAGCCACTTTTATAGAACTTGTCCCCGAATTAATAACCACTGATGTAATAAGCAAGTATACCAGAATCTTTGACAATCTGTTTAATCTCTTTGCTTTCATAAACAAAACCCCTTTCAAATATACTATATATATATGTCATATGTTGTAAATTATACCCTTTTTTAGTCGTTTATAATATAGTGCATTATACCCGTTATTCAATTAATTACTAAGATAAAACTCCATAATAAATGCGACCAATTATATATATGGTCGCATTTGTTTGTAAAATATATTTTATCTCCTGTCATTTGACTTAAATCCGCTCAAAACATATACTCAAGTTCATTTCAACCTAGACTTTCTCCTCAAAACAGATTTCTTCAATAATAACTTTACCACCTATCATTTCTACCCGAATACGTGAACTTTCAGCAGGTAATAATTCTATAGCTTCCGTCTTATATAGCCCATCCTTCTTTAAAATCTTTAGCTGTCCGATTATGCTACTTCCTTGCTTTAATGTAATCTCTGAATCTACTTTACAATATAATTCCAAGGAGACCAAATCCCCTTCCTTAACATTATTAATAGCATACTCAGCAAATTCTCCTTCAATAAGCTCTAAAGCAAAGCGATCCCACATACTATCAAAGGCAAATCTCTTTTCTCTTTGATTAGTACTATATAATTCTACAATTCCCATGCCTGTATTTCTACGGTATCCAAACCAGTTGCTGTCGGTGCGTTTTCCACTATAACTAATTCCCTTACCTGGGAAATGCTCAAAGTCTGTAGCTCGAACCCTACAGCCAGGTTCACGATAAACTGCTTTTGTAACTTCAGGATGATGTTGACAATTAGCATATGTAATATTATTAAGAAATTCATCAAGTATCTTCCGAGCTTGCTGATATCCTGGATGAGGACCACCTTCCGTATATTCTATAATTTTCTCCCAATTTTCTGGTTTACCAATTGAACAAGGAGAATTATCCCTGGCCATCTTCTTCCAAGGCCATAGATTATAACCAATATCACAAGAAACAGCCAGTGGATACATAGCCGTATACCATTCCTTTACATTTTCTCCGGTTTCCCCAAGCCACAAAGGTAAATCAAGCTGTTTTGATAAGTTAATGTATTCTTCATAGGCAGATATGTCTGGCATACATGCATAGCGGTGAAAATGTAATACCATATTGTCGTCATATTTCTTATAAAACACACTGGTATCTGTGGCCCAATGATGTCCCTCGATTGATAGCATATGCTTTTTATCGACCTTTCGGATTGCTGCAATAGCTTCATCGTAGAACTCTACTAATTTGCTTAGTAAATAATCAAAATTCTTTCCATTCATTGTAGGGCGAATAGGTTCATTAAGAAGATCATATCCTCCAACAATCCATCTATCACGGTATCTAAGTGCAAGCTTCTCCCATAGTTTAATACCTTTATCCCATTTATCAGCATCTATAAATAATCTGGGAACGTCATCCACACAGTTGTCTATATTAGCACCTGTCTGTCCACCAGGAGCTCCATGAAGATCTAAGAATGCATATAAACCATATTCTTCACACCAGTCTATACATCTATCAAGAAGCTGGAAGCCTTCTTCCTTCCAGATGATTTCTTCCTCATCTTCCATGAGAATTTGCCAGTCGAAAGGAATTCTAACCGAGTTATAACCCAGTTCTGCCATACCCTTAATATCGTCTTTTGTTATGTATTCATCTCTAAAACGTTTCCAGAACTTTTCACTATATTTACTTCCAGTAAGTTCGCGTATCACCTGCTCTATGCGGTGAGGTCGGTCAAAACGAGGGCTTTTGGACATCCACATATAACCTTCACATAATAGCCAGTTTCCCAATCCCCAACCTCTTAAAATAATCTCTTCTCCCAGTCCATTTACAATCTTTCTACCTTCCGCCCGTAGATATCCATTAACACGATTACGACTTGTTTTTTCTAACATTACTGTATCCCCCATATCATAATAGTCTTAATATCTTTATATCATTAGAGGATTTATAAGTCAACTTACAAGAAGCATAAGGAGGGTATTGGTTTCATCATAAGATGATTACCAATACCCCCCTTACACTATTATATTTTATTTTCTAATTAGTACGTTTGACCTTTTTCACTAAGGAGATAAATTCATCCTTGTATACATCCTCTGATATATCTAGATTATCTAAGATATCTAAAATCATATCGTAAGAGGCTTCTCCCTTCCACTGGCTGTCACGAAGTAGCATTCCAAATCCAGCCACAGAAGCAGCAAATGCAAGATTCTCAGGCATATCTGCTGTATATGAACTTTCATCAACCGGTACTTCTATGAGCTTACTTGTATCCTCAGTCGGCTCCTTATATCTGATATTAACTGTAAGCCATTCATTGCTATCTATAGGATTATTGTCAGTTTGATATTTTAAATCACTTTCAGCTATCTCCTGTTCCGATGTAAGATCAATTATTTCATATAAGGCCGTTACTCTGTGACCGGCACCAATTTCACCAGCATCTTTTGTATCATCATCAAAATCTTCAGTATTTAACATTCTATTCTCATATCCAATAAGGCGATATCCCTTAATATATGCCGGGTTAAATTCCACCTGAAGCTTTACATCCTTGGCCACTGTAAACAGAGTTCCTCCCATCTCTTCTACAAGAACCTTTTTTGCTTCCAGAATAGAATCAATATATGCATAATTACCATTGCCATTATCAGCTAAAGCTTCCATCTTATTATCTTTAATATTTCCAGTACCAAAACCAAGTACTGATAAAAATACACCACTTTCTCTTTTCTTCTCAACTAGTCTTTTAAGCTCTCCTTCACTGGAGATACCCACATTCAAATCCCCATCTGTAGCAAGGATAACTCGGTTATTACCACCTTCTATAAAATATTCCTCAGCAAGCATATAGGCCTTTTCAATTCCTGCTGCCCCTGCTGTACTTCCTCCGGCAGTCAGATCCTCAAGAGCCTCTACAATTTTCATTGTTTCATCCCCTCTTGCTCCTTGAAGAACCACTCTCTCACTTCCTGCATAGGTCACTATAGAGATTCTATCATTTTCATTTAGATTCTCTGTTAGCATTATAAAGGCCTTCTGCATTAGTGGTAATTTGTCATAAGAATTCATTGAACCGGACACGTCAAGTAAAAAGACCAGATTTGACCCAGGGCGATCTTCGAAGTCAATATCTTCTGCCTGTAATCCAATTAGTAGAAGCTTTGCATTCTCATTCCATGGACAATCAGAAACTTCCGTTGTCACTGAGAAAGGAATATCTCCAGTAGGCTTTTCATAGTCATACTTAAAATAATTAATCATCTCTTCAATTCTTACCGCATCTGGAACAACCTTATTGCCATTATTGATCATCCTCCTTATATTACTATAAGAAGCAGTGTCTACATCTACTGAAAATGTAGATATAGGATAGTTTTTTACTGATTTAAAATTGTTTTCTGTTATGGCATTATATTCCTCTGTATTAAACTCATCAAGCATCATCTCTTGGTCATCATATCCTACCTCGGCAACACTAAAATCCATTATAGCTTCTGATTTGTATACACTCCCGTCTACTTGGCTATTAGTAACATTGGAACTGTCCTTTGCTACATCAGCTGCATACTTGCCTTTAGCACAAGCCGTCAGACCTACAACTAAAATTATAGTAGCCATACATACTGATAAACTTTTCTTAAAAATTTTCTTCATAAAATCTCCTCCCTTGTAACAAGCGTAGTGTCAAGTCTGACACCCTTTTATTATTTTAAAACCTTTATATATCAAGGGTTACAAAGTTTTTTTAAAAAAATA
>JAAYNY010000216.1 GCA_012520635.1 Clostridiales bacterium
TACCTTTGCTACTAGTGTATTCAATTAATAAACATTTAGTGTTTTCAAAATTAAGTAAAGAAATAAAGTATTTACCTGCTGATCTTATGTCTACGGGTATGGTTTATATAATTCTTTCAATGTTCTAGTTGTTATTAAGTAATTTAAAATTAGTTATATAATAAATTATAGAGCAAGTGTAGCTTTTAGCTTACGACTAGGACACTTGTTCTTATTAATGTAAGGTAGAAGAATATGAAGAAAAATGATTTTTATTTAATTGGAGGTATAATAGTATTTATCCTTGTAGCCTTTATAGGGCTATATATATTTAGAACTGAGGGTACTATGGTGGTTGTTAGTGTTAATGAAAAAGAACTTATATCATTACCCCTTGATGAAGATACCACATATACAATACATCATGATGATGGTCAGTGGAACACCATTGAAATTAAGGATGGATATGTAAGTATGCTTGATGCCTCATGTCCACAAAAAATCTGTGTAAAGCACCATAAGATTCATTATAGTTTTGAATCTATTTACTGTAATCCGAATGAGGTTTTTCTAAGGATAGTTGATGATACAGAGAATGAATTAGATGCTATCGCCAAGTAAAATTAAATAACTGTATAAGATAAAGGAGTTATAATGAATTCTAGTAAAGTAGCATCATATGGTTTGTTCATAGCGTTAGCATTTGTTTTTAGCTATGTTGAATTTCTTATTCCTATACCTTTTACTATGCCCGGAATGAAGCTTGGTCTAGCTAATCTTGTTATAATCATAGCTATGTATGGTATGGGTATTAAGGAAGCATTAGTATTATCTATAATGCGTATCCTACTGGTTGGCTTTACCTTTAAAGATCCCTCCTCCCTTTTATTTAGCTTTGCAGGGGGATTACTTAGTTGGCTTTTAATGGCTATATGCAAAAAGACAAAGCTGTTTAGTATGTTAGGAGTAAGTATAGTAGGCGGAATAGCCCATAATATCGGACAGATAATAGTAGCTATTATTTATGTCAACAATACAAGTCTCTTATACTATCTGCCCTTTTTAATGATTTCAGGTGTTGTAAGCGGAACGCTTATTGGAATTCTCGGGGCTTTAACTATAAAAAGACTTAATAAATATTTTGATAAATGGAACAAATGAAGAAAACTGTATAATAATGAAATGGAGATTTACATCATGGATCCTTATCTCCTATTAGCAATACGGTTTACAATTGGATGTCTACTTCTTTTGTCATATTCTATAAAAAGCTAAAGCTTATTAATAAAGACTATTTAGTAAAGGGTGGTATCATTGGAGTCTTTTTGTTCTTTGCATATAGCCTTCAAACTATTGGTATTACTGATACCACTCCCGGTAAAAATTATACAGCTGTTTTTTCTTGGATTGCTACATTTATTTTTGAGAATATGCCCCAGTCATTCGATGGAATTTTATTAAATCCACTTGACAATAGTAACAAGTGGGTTTAATATTAATATAATATTTAAAGCACAGTAAATAAGTGCGAATACTGTGTAATGAATATTATATATTTGCATATTATGTATTTAATAGCTTTAAACTATAAAAAGATTTTATAAAATTATTTGGAAAGGATGAATATTATGTCTAATATTAAGAAACAAGTCACAGAATTAATTGGAAACACACCTTTACTTGAGCTAACTAACTATAATAAAAAGCATGGGCTTAAAGGAAACATTATTGCAAAGCTTGAATATTTTAATCCTGCAGGAAGTATTAAGGATAGAATAGCAAAAAAGATGATTCATGAAGCACTAAAAAGTGGTGAGATAACCAAGGATTCTATTATTATCGAGCCTACCAGTGGTAATACGGGAATTGGTCTTGCTAGTGTATGTGCAAGCTATGAATTAAAGCTGATTATTACAATGCCTGATACTATGAGTGTAGAAAGACGTAAACTTATGAAAGCTTACGGTGCAGAACTTGTACTTACCGAAGGCGCTAAAGGAATGAAAGGTGCAATTGAAAAAGCAAATGAAATAAAGGAAAAAACTCCTGGTTCATTTATTCCATCACAATTTGAGAACCTTCATAATCCTAAAGTACATGAAGAGACTACAGGAGTAGAAATATGGAATGATACTGATGGCAAGATAGATATATTTGTATCAGGAATCGGTACAGGTGGAACAATAAGTGGTGCAGGAGCATACTTAAGATCAAAGAATCCTGATATTAAAATAGTAGCAGTTGAGCCTACAGATTCCCCTATATTATCTGAAGGATATGCTGGTTCTCACAAGATTCAAGGAATTGGAGCTGGATTTGTACCTGACACCCTTAACACTAAGATATATAATGAAATTATTCTTGTAAAGAATGATGATGCCTTTGAGGCGGCAAGAGAAGTAGCCACAACTGACGGCCTCCTAGTAGGTATATCTTCAGGAGCAGCAATTTGGGCTGCACGTAAACTTGCAGAACGTGATGAAAACAAAGGTAAAAACATTGTAGTAATATTACCAGATACAGGAGAAAGATACTTGTCTACGGCCTTGTTCTCTGAGTAAAAATTCTTGAAATCTTATATTGTGATTTTACAGTCCTTGACTTACCATTTGATTTATTTTATAATTAGTTGGATATACAAAAGTCATATACAACTAATTACGAAAGCGTGAGTATTATAATGATAAAAAGTATGACAGGTTTTGGTAGAAGTGAGGTAGGTAATGAGGAACGTAAAATCACAGTAGAGATGAAGTCTGTTAATCATCGATATTGTGACATTTCTATAAAATTACCGAAGAAATTAAGTTTTTTTGAAGCTGGAATCAGAAACTTACTTAAGCAATATATTGGCCGAGGTAAGGTGGATGTGTATATTACATATGAAGATTATACAGAAAATAATGTATGTGTAAAATACAACTCTGATCTGGCAAGAGAATATTACGTTAACTTACAGAAGATAAGTGAAGAGTTTGGAGTTGAAAATGATATCCGCGTATCTTCATTATCTAGATATCCTGAAGTATTTACCTTAGAGGAACAGACTATTGATGAAGATAGTCTTTGGAAGTTTGTAGAAGAAGCAGTAAATAATGCTGCAAAAGCTTTCGTTGAGACAAGAATTGCTGAGGGAGAGAATCTAAAAGCTGATATTAACTTAAAACTTAAAGGAATGCTTGAACTTGTAGATTTTATAGAGGAAAGATCGCCTCAGATTCTTGCAGAGTATAGAAATAAACTGCTTACAAAGGTTGCTGAACTACTTGGGGATACTAAAGTAGATGAAAGTATCCTTCTTACTGAAGTGACAGTATATGCAGATAAGATATGTGTTGATGAGGAAGCCGTTCGTTTAAGAAGTCATATTGATAATATGACTAATACACTAAATGATAGTGATAGTATTGGAAGAAAGCTTGACTTTATTGCTCAGGAAATGAACCGTGAAGCTAATACCATACTATCTAAAGTAAGCGATATTGAAATATCTAATAAAGCTATTGATTTAAAGACTGAAATTGAAAAAGTTAGAGAACAAATTCAAAATATTGAATAAGTACACCAGAAAGAGGAATAGATTTGAACAGGCTTATTAATGTTGGTTTTGGAAATGTTGTAAACTCCAGTAAGATTATAAGTATTATTAGTCCAGATGCAGCACCCATAAAGCGTATGGTTCAAAATGCTAAGGACACAGGGATGGCTATTGATGCTACTTGTGGGCGAAGAACTAAAGCTGTTATAGTGACTGATAGTGGTTATGTGATTTTATCCTCTCTGCTTCCTGAAACCATAGCAGGTAGAGTAAATCAATTTTATGGTGAGAAACAAGATTTTGACTTTCATAAGCATGAATAGTTGATTAGTATAATAGGTTGATATAAATAATCAGAAAGAAGGAGATTTAATATGTTACATCCGTCATACACAGACTTAATGAAGGTAGTTAATAGTGATGTTGAACAGGGAGAGAATCCTCTTGTTAATAGCAGATATTCTATAGTGATTGCAACTGCAAAACGTGCTAGACAGCTAATTGATGGGGATGAGCCAAAGGTAGAAACAGAGTTACCAAAACCTTTATCAGTTGCTATTATGGAGCTATATGAATCTGAGGTTAAGATTATAGGTGATAATGAGGCCGAAAAATATAAAAATGGAGATTATATGTCTAACGAGTATGAGAATGAAGATTATATCTCTTTAGAATATGACCAGGAATAGTTTTACCAAAACTATCTAGACATTAATAAATATTTACCAGGGATATTAATACAATTTCATCGCACTTTCATATTATAGATATGAAGGTGCTTTGTCGTTATATCAGTTGATTTGAAAGGATTTTATTATGGAATATAAGAAAGAAGATGACAATGAGCTAGTCTCTGATTTAACAGATAGTCTTGGTGAGGATTTAAATATTCATATGGAAGATGAAGAAGTTTATCTTGAAGAAGCTTCTGATGAAAGTGAGAACCTAAATGAAAGCAAAAGAACAGGATGGTCAGTAAAACGATTATTATTTGATATAGTGTTTTATGCTCTTCTTATTTTTGTTAGTGTTTATATTATTCCAAATTATGTTTTGCAACGGACTGTAGTAGATGGAGAATCTATGGAGAATACTCTCTTTGATGGTGATCATCTTTATGTTGAAAAGATATCTTATAGATTTGATAAGTTAGATAGATTTGATATTATTGTTTTTTATCCATATGGACGTGACGATGATCAATATTATGTTAAGCGAATAATAGGCCTTCCAGGAGAGACTGTTCAGATTATTGATGGACTTATATATATAGATGGTCAAGTATTAGAAGAACACTATGGTAATGAAACAATCCTTGATCCAGGAAGAGCAAGGGATTTAATAGAACTTGGTGATGATGAGTATTTTGTTATGGGAGATAATCGAAATATTAGTAAAGATAGTAGGCACCCCAGTGTGGGAAATGTCAAGAAACATAACATTGGTGGTAAAGCTTTTTTTAGAGTTAGTCCCATAAAAGAATTTGGACCTATTGATTAAACTAGTTCCTTAGAAGAGAGGTAAATGTTTAGAAAGGATGGTATGATCCATTATGAAAGTTATAAAAGAGCATATCAAATCTAAAAGTTTTAGACAGTCCTATCTTCTATATGGAAGTGAGAACTATCTTGTTAAACTCTATAGGGATAAGTTAAAGGACGCAATTATTGGTGAAGATTCCATGAATTATTCGCTTTTTGAAGGTAAAGATATTGATTTAATAGAGCTTAAAGATATGGCAAATACATTACCTTTCTTTAGTGAAAAGAGATTGATTCATATTGAAAATAGTGGTTTGTTAAAAAAATCAAGCGAATTAGCAGATATCTTACAAGAGGCACCAGACAGTAGCATATTTCTTTTTGTTGAAGAGGAAGTGGACAAAAGAAATAGAGCTTATAAAGCCTTAAAAAATAAAGGTGTTATCTCTGAGATGAAAGGCCTTGATCAAAAGAATCTTCAACTTTTTATAGTTTCATTACTAGAACCAGCAGGGAAGAAGATAACTCAAAGTACAGCAAATTACCTCTTGGAAATGGCTGGAACTGACATGGACAATCTGAATAACGAAGTAGAAAAACTTATTAGTTATGCCTATGATAGAGATACTATAACTAATGAGGATGTTGATAAGGTCGTAACATCTCAGATTACTGGTAAGATATTTCAGATGATGGATGCTATTGGTCTAAAACAACAGGATAAAGCTCTAAGTTTATATTATGATTTGCTGTCTGTAAGGGAAAAACCATCACATATTTTATTCTTGATTACTAGACACTTTAATATTCTCTTACAGGTAAAGGAACTTGTAACTAATGGCTTTGTTAGTTCAGCCATAACTGAGAAAGTGGGAGTTCCACCTTTTACTACAGGTAAATATAT
Organism: Clostridiales bacterium; assembly: GCA_012520635.1. Lineage (GTDB taxonomy): Bacteria > Bacillota > Clostridia > Lachnospirales > Lachnospiraceae > Mobilitalea. The sequence continues at coordinate 5,903 of JAAYNY010000216.1, forward strand.
AAATCAATCAAAAAACTTTACAAAAAGACAACTTCTTGATGCTATAAGACTTGCCACTGATACTGAGGAAAAGATTAAAACAGGCCGAATAATAGATAAGATAGGCGTTGAACTTTTGATAATAGGTTTTACTAGATAAGAATAAGGAAGTGTATCGAAGTGGTCATAACGAGCCGCACTCGAAATGCGGTTGCCTGCAAGGGCACGTGGGTTCGAATCCCACCGCTTCCGTTATAAAAAAACATCTACATTTATGATACTATAAATGTAGATGTTTTTTTGCTATAATAAATAGAGAAAAGTTAATAAAATGAAACCTTGGTACAATTTACATCGTCAAATTATTGGAATCATAATAAAAAACTATATAGGGAGAGGAATGAAAATTATGGGAAGAAAAGTTCTATCATTAATGCTTTGTGGTTTAATGCTATCAACTACAGTATCTTCAGCAAGTATATCTTCTAATGAAGCTGCAACAAAAGATCTTGCCATGTCTATTAGGGAAACAGAAGAAAATTCTGTAATCTCTGTAATTTCTACTGATGATGGACTGATGAAAAATGATGATTCATCTGAGAAGATGCTTGAAGCCGCCATTAATGTTGTTAAATCAAAGATTCAAATTCCAAAAGAATATTCTAGCTTTGATTATTACTATTATGGTAGTAGTGTCTATACCAGTAGCTATTGGAATTTGAATTGGACTAATCCAGAGGACTATAGTTATATTGAAGTTAACTTGGACAAAGACAATAATATCAACTATTATTACCACTATGACAGAGGGGAAGAAAATAAGAATATCCCATCATATCTAAAAAAAGAGCTAAAGGACAATGCGAAAGATTTTATTAAGAAAATTGCTCCTGATGTATATAAAAATATTGAGTTTGTAGATGCATCTTATAATGGAATCTACAATAATAGCTATACATATTATTTTCAACGAAAAGTAAATGGTATAATCTTTCCTGATAATAATGTAACTGTAAGGGTAAATGCCAGTAGTGGTAGAGTTATATCTGCTTCAATTGATTGGCTTTATGATGGCAATATACCTTCTGCAGACACTAAGCTTACAAAGGATCAGGCCAGTAAGATTATTGGTGATAACTTAAATATGAAATTATCTTATAAGACTAATTACTATCGTATATTTGATAATGGTCAGGATGAAATTGTAAAGAAAGCCTTCTTAGTATATGAGCCTGATAAAGGATATATATCTGTTGATGCTAATACTGGTGAGATATATTTAGGTCGATCAGAATGGGTGGAGAGAGCCTCTGGTGGTATGGATCAAGGCATAAATAAAGAGAGTGAAGCTGATATGGTCAATGATGTAGCCACTGATGGAGCTGCCTTGACTGAGGAGGAAATAGAAAAAATCCGTCAGTTGGAACAACTTATTACTAAGGATAAGGCAATTGATATAATAACAAGTAACCCTTATCTACTTATAGATAAGAATCTCATGACCTATACAGCCCATCTAAATAAAGCATATGGGGCAAGAGATGAGGAGAATTCCTATGTATGGAGAATTACACTTAGTGATGAAAGACCTATTGATTACAGTAAGAATGATGATGATTACCGTGCCTATGCCAGTGCTACAGTTGATGCAAAAACTGGTAAGATATTAAGCTTTTATGCTAGCCTTAAGAATAATTATGATTATCAAACTGATAAGTGGATTCCTGTAAATGTGAAATATAGCAAGGATCAAGGTCAAAAAATTCTTGAGAAGTTCTTAAAGGAGCAAGTAAAAGATCGTTTTGAAAAGTCTAAGTTGGTAGATGGAAGAGAAGATTATGTGGCATATTACAGTGATGAAAATGTTCCGGTATATAGAGGTTATTCGTATAGATATAATCGATACAATGAAGGTGTAGAATTTCCTTATAACGGCATTAATGGTGCTGTAGATGGTGTTACAGGTAAGATATATAATTATAATAATAATTGGGATGATGATATTGAATTTGAATCACCAAAGAATGCTATGTCAGCAAAAGAAGCCTTTAACTACTACATTAATAAAGATGGTTTTAACCTCTTGTATGAGGTAAATGTGATTAATATCTATGACCCTAATTATAAGTCTAAGGAAGCTTACTATGATTATTCAGAAGCTTACTCAGTAGCATATGAGATAAGGTTGGTTTATCGTCCTGACATATATCCGACCTATATTTCACCTTTTACAGGGGAGCAATTGGACCAAAGAGGTAAGGTGTATAAGCTTACAGGACCTTATAAATACAAGGATATAGATGATATTGAAGAGAATAGGGAGATTCTTCTATTGGCAGATATGAATATAGGATTTGATGGAGATTATTTTTATCCCGAAAATACTATAACAGAAGATGAGTTTGCCGGGTTGTTTAAAGAACTGGGATATATGCCTACTGAAATAGATTATGGTAAGAAATCTTCTAAGTTAATCACTAAAGAAGAGGTGGCATATGAATTAATAAAACGACTAGGATTAGAAAAGATAGCAAATATTAAAGGTATTTATACAAGCGGATATAGTGATGAGGAAGAGATAAACTCAAAATATCTTGGTGCAGTTGCTATTGGTAAAGGATTGGACTTATTCTCTGATGAAGATGGAGATAAATTTAATCCTAAGAATTACATTAGTAAAAGACAAGCAGTTAGATATATATTTAAGTATTTAAATGCTGAAAGTAGTATTAGAGAATAAAGATTTATAGGCCTAGATATAAACAGGAGTAAGCTAAAGCTTACTCCTGTTTATATTGTAAGGAGATTAATGTGTGGGTAAAAAAAAGGAGCTGTCCTAGAACAGCTCCATAAGATATACTCTTAATTATGCTAATTTATTAACGTGCTTAGTTATGCGAGAAACTTTTCTTGCGGCAGTGTTTTTATGCATTACGCCTTTTGCACAAGCCTGATCAATTTCTGCAACTACTAGTGGAAGATATTGTTTTGCTAAATCCTTATCACCAGCAACAATAGCAGCATCAATTTTCTTAATCATGGTTTTTACTCTTGATTTAATAGCTTTATTTCTTTCAGCTTTTTTTGCGTTTACTAAAATTCTCTTTTTCGCAGATTTAATGTTAGCCAA
>JAAYNY010000217.1 GCA_012520635.1 Clostridiales bacterium
TAACATTGTCATACCAATTACCATAGAGATTAATTTTTTGTCTTTCATACATTTCCTCCTGTTTCAAATTAGTCTTCAAAATTATAGTATAAACACCTATTCATTTCTAATCCTTCTTTCATAAAGAAATTCTCTTACCCTCTTAGCTTCAACATTATCATAGGGATAGTCAAAATGGTCTGCCACAATAACTTCCAGCTCATGAAAATAATCATATATTAGAAAAAGTTTATCCCACATATCTTCATACATACCACTTGGAAATAATCCTTGTAGCTCTTTCATATCATCAGCTGTGAGAAACCTTTTTAGATATTTATTATAATGCCCTGTTGTAACATTAAAATTATTTTCTATACCTATCTTCCAATTAAGCATTTTCATAAACATTTCCACTAATAGGACATCATAAACATATCTTGCAAAATAAAATTCCTCTCTACATAACCCCTTTCCTATATATAGAGATAACCATCTAAACTCATTACAGGTATTATAAAACTCCATCTCTTTCGGCGGTTTAATATAGAAAGCCTTTTCATTATCAATTGCTACTAGTTCCTTATAATTATCTTTATTAAGTAAAATAATTCTTGGCTCATTATTGTACTTCTCAGCCTCAATATTTCTTATATCAACAAGTGTAAGATCAATTCTATTTCCATCAGCAAATTGTATTAAATACACGAATGTATCATGGCTATCATAATCATAGGGGTCTTTATACCAATCCTCTGGATACTGAACAATTAAAATATCTCCAAAATAATTTATCCAACTTTTATTTTTAGTAAAGTCTCTTACATCTCTAACAAAATATACTATATCAAAATCACTATACTGATCCTGTACCGCATTCTTATTAGCTCTTGAGCCGTCCATGGCCACAGCACGGATTCTGTCATCTTCTATGGCCTTATTCATAATTAAATCCATCATTTCGGTTTCGCTTCGCATATCTACATACCCTCTTTTTTCATTATTTAACTATATGGCCTTTTCCAAGTAACTTATATTATCTTTGATATTGTTCCTTGCTTAATTCTAAAGTTTCTAAGAACTTATTCTCTACACACTCCTTGAACTATACACTTTAAGAAATTCTTTCATTAATTTATTGTGCATATAGTTCTCTCAACCTTAGTATAAAAATTATACTTCTTTGTGGTATATGATGTCAAACCTTGATTTCATTCACATTCTTGACATCATATACAAAGCCCATACATCGGTACAACTTCATTAAAAAATATATTTAAAATAGTTTTTGGTATTTGTTTGGAACATTATGTCAAATATGTTATAATTTTGTATGCAAGTTATAATTTATTATCATTTGAAAGAGGGGATAAGCTTTGTACAATTACTTTTTTGATACTCCAGCTAATATATTGGAAAACGAAAAACTACGAGAGCCACAGAAACAAGCATACTACAAAGTTTACGAGCACTTTATACAAGAAAGTAAAACATCACATGCTCTACTAGTAATACCTACTGGGGTTGGGAAGACAGGTATTATAGGTGTCATTCCATATAATATTTGTAATGGGCGTGCATTAATTATTACTCCACAGTTAACTGTGAAAGATACTGTAATTGACTCACTAAATACAGAAAATCATGATAACTTTTGGCTAAAAAGAGAGGTTTTATCTGATAAACACCTTCCATCAATTATTGAGTATGAAGGAAATAAAACTACAGATGAAGTACTAAAATTAGCAGACATTGTTATTATAAACATTCAAAAGCTTCAAGAGAGACTAGCTTCTTCCTTAATTAATAGGTTAACTAAGGATTTTTTTGATATGATTATTATTGATGAAGCACATCATTCCCCTGCAAATACATGGGTTGATTCTATACAATACTTTTCCAATGCAAAAGTTGTTAAATTAACCGCTACACCATATCGTACAGATAGAAGAAAAATCTCTGGTGAACTTATATATAATTATAAACTTAGTCAAGCTATGGCCTACGATTATATCAAATCATTAGAAATGCATGAATTTATTCCCGATGAACTTACCTTCATTATGGATAACGATGAAACTAAACAATATACGCTAGAAGAAGTGATGGAATTAAAAGATGAAGAATGGATTAGCCGTAATGTAGCCTATTCGCATGAATGCTCATCTCAAGTTGTAAAAGAAAGTATAGATATACTGGAAAAGCAAAAAAGCATTAGTGGTTTACCACATATGATAATTGCAGTTGCATGTGGAATTCAACATGCTAATCAGATTAGCAAACTATACGAAGAACATAATGTACGGGTAGGTATTATTCATAGTAATATGAACGCAGGCGAAATTGAAACTATTAAATCTAATATATCAAATAATAGATTAGACGTTATTGTAAATGTTGGTATGCTAGGTGAAGGATATGATCATAAATATCTTTCAGTTGCTGCAATTTTTAGACCATTTAGGAGCAAATTACCTTATGCTCAATTTATAGGCAGAATA
>JAAYNY010000027.1 GCA_012520635.1 Clostridiales bacterium
AAAGTTCTTACCATATATTACAGAAGAATCCTTAGGTAATCTACGGAATGTTCCCTTACTTTTCTTAAATGCAGGTTTGGAACTACTTTTCATATTACCACCAACTACTTTAGCTGCTTGTCCGCTATTAGTCCCTCTATCTACAGTTGTAGAACCATCTCTTCCACTTGATCTTTCACCACTAGAATTTGCATTATCCCAAGCACTATTATCCTTTACCCTATCAGCCAAGTTGCTGACTACACTTGTAGAATCTCCATTGACAAACTCATAAGGTGGATTCACATAATCATCATCTTCATCAGAAACACTATCCGGCCTTAAAAAAGCAGGTAATCTTACCTTCTTCTTTTCTTTTGGTTTTATATAATCAAATGTTACTGTTACATCATAACCAAAACGTTCCCTAAAAAGTTCTACCAAATAGCTATTAAGCTTATTCATCTTATCTTCTACAACACAGCTTTCTGTAGTCTTAATAGTTATATTATTTCCCTCTATCTTGGACTCAGAATTTGATAGTATATGATATGTAACTATACTGATATTTTTCAGTTCATCTAATATACTATCTCGGTATAATGGAAATAAATTCTCTAAGTTATACTGATCACTAAGTTCAAAATAAGGCATAATATATGCCTTATTACCGGTATGTAAAAAAAGCTGCTTATTTAGCAGTTCTTCCATTCTTTTTATATTATTCCAGCTTATTAATATCTTACTTTTTATATCAATCTGAATTGTTTTATTTTTCTTGGATGCAAGGACCTTTACGACCTCAGCTTGGCCATAAAGATCCTTTAGTTCCTTATCACAAGTCACTTGATCAAACGCTTCAAAAAACAACACCGATAATTCACCTATCCTTCTAACGTCAAGTATTGCTCCCTCTTATCTATATCATATGATCATGAATTACTTTTAAGTTACCAATTTATATCTTAAGTATTACTCCTAGATATCTGTATTATATCATAAGAAATTACTATAATTTATATGATATTACTCCCAGTTCTCTAGCTCATAACGTAAGGTATCAAGAAGTTCATCTTCAGGTACTTTCTTAATTACCTGACCCTTTTTTATAAGTAAGCCTACTCCTTTACCCCCAGCTATACCTATATCAGCTTCCCTAGCTTCCCCTGGACCATTTACTACGCAACCCATAACAGCTACCTTAATATCAAGATGATCAAAGTTCTCTGCCATATCCTCAACTTCTTTAGCCAGCTTAATAAGATCTATCTGGGTTCTTCCGCAAGTAGGACAAGATACCACTTCTATTCCACCACTTCTATATCCTAAGGTCTTTAGAATTAGCTTAGCGGATTTGATTTCTTCTAGGGGGTTTCCAGTTAAGGATACACGAATGGTATCACCAATCCCTTGATAGAGTATGATTCCTAGACCTAGTGAGGACTTAATGTTACCGGCATTAACTGTTCCAGCCTCTGTAATTCCCACATGAAGAGGATAGTTTATTACTTTTGCTATTAATTCATGAGCCTCAATGCACATAGTAACACTGGAAGATTTAAGGCTTACAACTAGATTGTCATAACCCATATCTTCAATTCTCTTAACATTATTAAGGGCACTCTCTACCAGACCTTTAGCATTTACATGACCATACTTACTGATTATATCCTTCTCAAGGGAACCACTGTTAACGCCTACCCTGATAGGTATGTTTCTTTCCTTTGCAAGATCTACTACTGCTTTTAACTTTTCATCGCTTCCTATATTACCAGGATTAATACGAATTTTATCCGCACCATTTTCCATAGCTTCAATAGCCAGGCGGTAATCAAAATGTATATCAGCTACCAAAGGAATAGAAATTTCTTTTTTTATATCAGCCAGAGCCTTAGCAGCAGCTGAAGTTGGAACCGCACAGCGTATAATATCACAACCTGCCTTAGCAAGGTCGTTAATCTGCTTGACTGTGGCCTCTACATCTTCAGTTCTTGTATTTGTCATGGACTGGATAAGTATGGGATTACCACCACCGATAAGCCGATCACCAATCCGAATTACTTTTGTATGTTCTCTATACATATTCTTCCTTTCTTATATAAACAAACAACCAATATAAGTCTTATTATAATTAAAACAACTTCCTAATATCATTATATAGAACTACCACCATAAGCATCATAAGTAATACAATACCTACAAAATGTACCATGGCTTCTTTGTCTTTTGATATAGGTTTCTTCCTAATGGCTTCAATAATTATAAATACCAGTCTTCCACCGTCCAGTGCTGGGAATGGAAGTAGATTAATAACACCTAGGTTGGCACTAAGCATAATTGCAAAATTGGCTAGATTAAGAAGAACAATTCCTGCTCCTTCTTTTTCTGTTTGATCCACTATATTGTCCACCAAGGATACTATACCTACAGGACCACTAATCTGATTAAGGCTTGCCTTACCAGATATCATATATTTTAAACTTTCTACCGCATTTAAAATATTAAATCTAAGTTCGAAAAAGCTGTATTTTACAGTCTCAAATGGTGATGACTTTTCTCTATATATGTTATAAAAATTACCCAGGCTATAACTATTCTCCACTAATCTAGGAGTAACCTCTACCTCAAGCTCTTCCTGGCCACGAAGGTATTTTATATTAAGCGTCTCACCGGTTAGGGGATTTTCATTAAGATAGTTAACTAAATCATCCCCACTTTCGATGGGAGTACCATTTATGCCCTTTATTATATCTCCTGCTTTTATCCCAGCTTCATAGAAAGGGAAATCCATTTCCACTCCATGAACCTCAAGAGGACCCATACCGCCATTATACCCAAAACCTAATTTATAAAAAGAAGGCAGCCTCTTAGGATATATTGTTGCTTCAAGAGTTTTACCATCTCTTTCATATGTTACCTCAATAGGGTTCTCATTAACAGGATCGAAGAACAAATACATATCAATCTCTCTACCAAAATGTATCTTCTTACCATTTAATTTCGTAATCCTATCCCCTTCTCTAAGTCCTGCCTCATATATGGCAGAGCCTTCAGGTGCGCTTGTAACATCAGGATAATCAAAACCTATTGCACCTATTACCACTACTGCCAATACAAATGCTAAAATAAAGTTAAAAAAAGCACCGGCAAAAATAACAGAAAATCTTGCCCAAACCCCTTTTTTATTAAATGCACCTTCATCTTCAATATCTTCATCTTCACCAAGCATCATACAAGAACCACCAATGGGGAAAATCTTCAGTGAGTATCTTGTTTCACCTTTAACAAAACTAATTAACCTAGGCCCCATACCTAGAGAAAACTCTGTTACAGTAATGCCATTTGCCTTAGCCAGTAGAAAATGACCCAGTTCATGTATAAAAATAATTAATCCCAAAATTAATATAGCAATAAATATATTCATAAGCATAATCCTTTCTAAACCAATATTACTTATGGTTCCTTACAATACTTTCTATAAAATCATATGTTTCTTGCTCCGTATTAAGAATTTCTTTTAATGATGGAGATTCAATCAACTTATGATTATCCATAGCCTCATTTATAATTTCAGGGATTTCTAAAAATCCTATTTTTCCATCTAAATATTTGGCTACAGCCCATTCATTAGCCGCATTAAATACAGTAGGCATACTACCACCAAGCTCTCCAGCCTTAATACCTAACTTTAAGCCTGTAAATGTATCCATATCTGGCTCCTCAAATGTAAGCTTTGATAACTTTACAAAATCCAACCTCTCCCCCAAAACCATCTGCTTCCTGTCAGGGTAAAATAAGGCATATTGTATAGGAAGCCTCATGTCTGGAAGTCCCAATTGAGCTATAATGCTGCCATCAATATATTCCACCATAGAATGAATTATGCTCTGGGGATGGACAAGAACCTTAATTGCAGACATAGATATATCAAATAACCACTTAGCTTCCATCACTTCTAATGCTTTATTAATTAATGTAGCAGAATCTATAGTAATCTTAGGTCCCATTCTCCAGTTAGGATGCCTTAAAGCATCCTGGGCTGTTTTAAACTTAAGTTCATCCTTTTTTTGACCACGAAATGGTCCACCAGATGCTGTAAGTATGATTTTATGGATATTTTCCTTCTTCTCACCATTAAGAGATTGAAATATGGCAGAATGTTCACTATCAACTGGTAGTAATTCCACATTCATCTGTCTACTTAATGGCATAATAATATGCCCTGCTGTAACTAGAGTTTCCTTATTAGCCAAGGCAATATTCTTTCCTGCTTTTATAGCTTCAATGGTGGGTAAAATCCCTATCATGCCAACTAAAGCAGCAACAACTGTATCAGTGGACTTTTCAGTAGCACAAGCTATTACACCATCCATCCCGCTTTCAACACGAACAGGCAGATCTTTAATCCTATCCCTAAGGAGCCTTGCTGCTTCTTCATCATACATACAAACCATCTTAGGCATAAACTCTCTAACCTGTTCTTCCATTAGCTCTACACTAGAATGAGCAACAAGAGCTCTTATATTTATCTTCTCCTTGTGTTCCCTAGCAATCTCCAAAGTCTGAAGGCCTATGGAACCTGTGGAACCAAGAATTGCAATATTCTTCATTATGTCCTCCATATGACAATCCTATTATATAAACTCCTATATCATATATGTAAGCATAGTAAATGATACAGCTGTCCTCCTAGCACTTACTTGCAAAAGTAAAATCCTGGGATTTATATACAATATTATAAGTCAACTATACAATAAAATTATGTTCAAATTGTGATAAACTAAAACAAGACGGCCAAATAATATACAATCGGCGCTGTAAATATCACACTGTCAAATCTATCTAAGATTCCACCGTGACCAGGTATAAGCTTTCCATAATCTTTAATATCAAAGTTTCTCTTTATAGCTGAAGCTGCCCAGTCTCCTATCTGGGAAATAATACTGGCACTAGCTCCAATTATGGTAAATAAAAGTTTTGGATTATCAATTCCCGTAATCCTATTACCTAGTGCAAGGGCATATAAAAACCCAATTAGAGCCGCTCCTATAACTCCACCGATACAACCCTCCAGTGACTTTTTAGGACTAAGCTTTGGGATTATCTTATGCTTACCAAAAAGTATACCTACACAGTATGCACAGGTATCAGAACCCCAAGATCCTATAAATATAAGCCAAACTAAGATAGCTCCATCCTCTAAGATAGCTACCTGATAAATGTATGAAAGCATAATAGATACATAAAAAAGTCCAAAAAATGCCGTCATAACCTGCTCAAATCTATAATTAGGATAAGTCACAACATAGGTTACCATAAGAAGCAAAAGAAATCCTATAAACAATAACATAAGGTAATCATCTAGTTCAAATAATACCAGTCCATAATAGGCAATTGTAGCAAGGTATCCTATTAGGCCAAGTACCGTCTTTTCAATTTTTAGTATTTTATATAACTCACTGATTCCTACTAAAGAAATAACAAGCAGAGCTCCAAATAACACATTCCCCCCCAATATTATAACTAATATTGTTAATGCCATTAGGATAATACTACTTCTTAATCTTGTCTTAAACATAGTCTACCTCCCCTTATATACTACCATATTTTCTTTCTCTCTTTGAATAATACTCCACCGCTTTTTCTAGTTCCTTTTTATTAAAATCTGGCCATAGAACATCAGTAAAATAAAATTCAGTATATGCCAACTGCCATAAAAGGAAATTAGACAGTCTCTGCTCCCCACTGGTACGAATCAACAAATCCGGTTCAGGGATACCTTTTGTATCTAGATATCCGGAAAAGGTCTCTTCATCTATATTATCAACTGCAATAAGGCTCTTATCTATATCTTTAGCAAGAGCTTTAACTGCACGAATTATCTCGTCCCTACTTCCATAATTAATAGCCACTTGAAAATTAAGGCCTGTGTTATCCTTAGAGGCCTCTTCAAGGTTATGGATCTTTTGCCTAAGGTCTAGCGAAAGTCTTGATGTATCTCCTATAATCTTAACCTTCATATTATTCTTCTTACTAGTCTTTATACTGGTATCAAGATAGTTATTAAGAAGCTTCATAAGTGCATCAACTTCTTCCTTAGGTCGATTCCAGTTCTCAGTTGAAAATGCGTATACTGTAAGATATTTTATCCCTAGATTATATGCATCCTCACATATTTTTTCTACTACCTTACTACCTTGAGAATGTCCATAGTTTCTGGGCATGGCTCTTTTCTTAGCCCATCTCCCATTTCCATCAAGAATTATAGCTACATGGTTTGGAATATTTAAATTCTTTTCACTCATATGTTTACACCTATCTTTATATTAGAGTTTCCTATGAATAAATTAACTCTTCTAGTTATTATAACATTAAGATAGGGTGTCCCAAAAGGGTTTTATTTTAAAACTTTTGTGGACACCCCAAATTTCTAATTAACTTTATACTTCATATCACCTGTATTATTTAAAAAACACACTACAATATAATTCAAGAAAATTATTATACAGTAAGAACCTCGTCAGACTTAAGATCTGTTAATCTGTTAATATCATCTATAAATGAATCTGTAAGCTTCTGGCATTCATCTTCTAGTGTTCTTCTTTCATCCTCGGAAATCTCACTAGCTTTCTCCATCTTCTTAAAGGAATCATTAGCCTCTCTACGGATATTACGAATAACAACCTTTGCATCCTCGGATTTTTTCTTAACATCTTTAACTATTTCTTTTCTTCTTTCCTCGGTAAGCTCTGGGAATACCAGACGAACCACTTTACCATCATTAGATGGTGTGATTCCAATATCAGAAGCCATGATAGCCTTCTCTATCTCTTTAATCATAGAACTTTCCCAAGGCTGAATCTGAATTACTCTAGCTTCAGGAACAGAGATATTAGCTACAGCTTGGAGAGCTGAAGGCTGTCCATAATAATCCACCCTTATTTTATCTAAAAGATGAGGGTTTGCTCTTCCAGCTCTTATTGTTGCAAAATCTTCCTTAAGATTTTCTATCGCTTTTTTCATTTTATCATTATATTTACTTAGTCTTTCATCCATTACATCATCCCTCCAATTAATCTAAATTTTTGATTTACATCTTATATTGTAACAATAGTTCCATTAGAATCGCCTTTTGCGGCCTTAGTAATACTTTCTTCCTCAGATAAACCAAATATCAGCATAGGCATCTTATTCTCTGTAAGTAAAACTGACGCTGTCATATCTATTACACCCAGCTTCTTATCTATTACTTCCCCGATTGAGATTTCATTATATTTTATAGCATTAGGATTATCCTTAGGGTCACTATCATATATCCCATCAATAGCCTTTGCCATAAGTATAATATCACAATCTAGCTCTACAGCCCTAAGTACAGTTGCTGTATCCGTTGAAAAATAAGGATGTCCTGTACCACCAGCTAAAAAAGCCACTTTGCCATTCTTCATACAATCAAGGACTTCATCCTTAGAAAATAATTGTGTCATACTGCCACATGAAAATGGGGTGAATACTTTAGTATCTATGCCCACATGGCGGAAAACCTCTGATACATATATGCAGTTCATGACGGTTGCAAGCATACCTATCTGGTCTGCCTTGGTTCTATCTATAGTCTTACTACTTCTGCCTCTCCAGAAATTACCACCACCAATTACTATGCTAACCTCTATCCCATCTTCAATAAGTGTCTTAACCTGCTTTGCTACCCTAACACAGGCATCTTCATTGCAGCCAGTCTTTTGATCTCCAGCCAACGCTTCTCCCGAAAGCTTAAGTAAAACTCGGTTGAATTTTTTCATCATTGAATGCCTCCATATCCAACGTCTTTTTATGATAATTAACCAAAATCACATCTTTAATAATTTATCATAAAGAAAGGGATTTAGCAAGTAAGTGTTAGGTGAAAAATACTTATTCAAATACATTGTCAACATCTACATCTGAGTAACTTAAGGAACAGAATCCTTCTATAATAGCTCCGTTGTTAATCTGAACTGATTTTGCTTTTATATTTCCTTTTATAATCGCTGTAGAATCAACAACTATGGGACCACTAATATCAATTTCTCCCTTAACAGCACCGGCTATAACTCCCGAAGTACCTGTTACATCTCCTACGACAACTGTGCCAAGTCCAACTTTTACACTTCCTTCACTGCTGATACTACCCTCGACACGCTCAGTGTTAACATAGACTTCAGCCGCTGTAGAATTGCCCACAATCTTACCAGTGATAGAAAGTTTCCCTAGACATTCTACGTCACCAGTTATATTACCCATAATATCAAGGGAGCCTTCTGATGAAATATTACCACTAATGGTTGTACCCTTACTTATTACCGTTACATCATCTTCATCAAATACGGAAGTTGCACGTAACTTACTTTCAGGTTTTTTCTCTACTTTCTCTTCTTCAGCATTTAGAGCATCAAGTAATTCCATATCAATATTATCGTCACCATTGTCTTCAATGCCTTCTAAATCCAAATTCTCTTCAACTATCTCGTCTAATTTTTGCTTCTCATTTTTACCCATAAGTTCCTTCTCACCCTCCATAACTTGATTAGATATTTGATTGTTTTTATTTTCGCCTTTATTTTTGTCTCTACCCTTATGTACTTCTTTTGCTACAGCATCTTCATTACCATGGTTGATTTCATTAACTGGGATTTCATTAACCGGGATTTCATTATCAGTGTTTTCTTCATCAAGGGCTTCTTCATCAATGTTTTTTTCATCAAGGACTTCATTATCAACGTTTTCTTCATTAAGGACTTCTTCATCTTGGTGATCTTCATCCTTAAGCTCCTCACCCTTGGTGCTTTCATCCAAAACTTCCTCTTCCTTGGCCCCTTCATCTTCCAGAGTATTCACCTCAAAAATCAAATCATCATCCTGTGATAATTCATCTAGCCATTCCCTCATTTGATTTTCAGCTTCCTCATTATTAGTCATGACTTCTAAGTCCAAGGTATTTACCATATGATCTGATGCATCTACCTTCTTTACCACACCATCCGGAAGTAATTCATTTACTGCTTGAGATAAATCTTCCTTGAAATCTTTTAAAAAACCCATCAGCTTGATACCTCCCTATGTATTATTCTACGCTATCTGCCTTTATCTGCTGAATCAGTGGAACATTCTCATCAAGGGGTAATACCTCTGCTCCACCGGATATAAGTTCTTCTAATATCTCAGGCAATGTTGCTACTGTCTTTTCCTTGCCTTCGTTATCATGCATTAGTACTATGGAAGTCCTTTTCCTTTTAACACCATCCAGTACATTTTCTATCATTTGCTCTTCCGTATAATCCACTCCAGCCGCATCCCCGTTAAGAACATTCCAGTCGTAGTATCTTATGCCTTTTTCATTCAAATAGCGAATAAACTTTTCCATTCCATAGTTATTCACATAGTTTAGACTTCCCCCTGGGAAACGATATAAAGTTGGATTGTATCCAGTAGTATCATATAACAATTTCCATAGTTTTGTAAAGTCCTTATCAAAATCTTCCACTGAATTATATATCTCACTATATTTATGGGAATATGAGTGGATACCAAGAGTATGACCTTCATCTACTATTCTTTTATAACGCTCTTTTGACTTCAAATCAGTTTTTCCAACTACAAAGAAGGTGGCTTTAACACGGTACTCTTCTAGGATGTCCAATATTTGATCAGTAATATAACTTGGTCCATCATCAAAAGTTAGGTAGACCTTCTTACCATAATATATCAAATCCTTAGACTCTAGATCATCCCCCTGCATAATACCTTCTTCATATTTACTATTATCAATAGAACTATTATAGATATTGTTTTTTAACTTATCCAAGTTTATCTTATCTTCATCTATGTCTTCTTGGTAAGTATATTCTGAATTTTTATCTCTTGTGTTTGTATCTATTCTGTTTGCATCTTTTGCGTTTATATTTTTTGAGTTTGAATCTTCTGTATTTTTATCTTCAGTATTTATATCTTCTATATTTATAACTTCTTCACTTAAGTTATCATTGTCTAAGACATCATCTATGTATCCTTGGTCTTTATTATCCTTATGGTTGATTTGGGAAATATCATTATTGTCATTATATCTACTATTATCTTCCTTATCCCTATTGGCATTACTCTTGCCGTCTTTACTTTCTGTATCTTTATAAATGATACCTCCATTAAGAGTAGTTTCTTTATCTGAAAATATATTTTGATAATCATATGTATTTTCCGATAAGTTGCTTTCATCTGAATCAGTTTCTGATGCATAGGCATAATTGCCTTTTTCCTTTGTACTTACTACATCATCTTCCATACTAATATAAGAAGATAAGCTATCCAACTTCTTCTCTAGCCTGCTCATCCTTATCCCTAGAAATATACAAAGTGCGGTAGGTATTAGGACAAGAATTAACAAGGTTACAATCAAAGCAATTTTTATACAATTGACCCTTTTTCTCCTGGAAGTCAATTCATTATTATCAATCATATCATTTGTATTATCAACTGAATCTAGCAACATATCACCCCATCAATGAATTTTTAGTAATATTTATGTCTTAGTTCATTGTATCATAAAACAAGCCAAAAAACACTATAATTAAGACTCATTTATTGTACATATTAGTTAACTGTTTTTCATTATAAAGACTGACAGCAGGTGAAAGTTTATTCATGTGCCACTGTTCACATATATCAATGTAAGTTTTTCCAAATATCCATTGACATATTGACCTACATGTTGTAGATTAATATCAAACTACATAACATAGGTTAATTAGGAGGAAGTAACATGAAGAAAATTCAGCGTATGTCAGATGCAGAAAAGCAAATTATGAATTATATTTGGAAGACTGGACGCCCCGTTACAACTGCGGAAATCATGCAAAACTTACCAGAAGAAAAAGCATGGAAACAAAATACGGTTATAACTTTTTTAGCCCGGTTAATGGAAAAAGAAATTCTTAAAGCAACAAGAATAAGCAAGGCAAATTATTACGAGCCTTGTTTAACGGAACAGGAATATCGAAATTTTGAAACAAAGCAATTTATTGAGGATGTTCATAAGGGGTCAATATTTGGCTTTATTTCAGCTCTTTGTGATAATGGCGACTTAACAAGAAAAGATATCGAAGCACTTATGAAGCGCCTGAAAGGGTAGGTGATTGTATGCTGATAGACCTTTATAGTGAGTTGATAATCATGACCTTTGTATTTGGGGTACTATATCTGATTTTAAAAATTTTCAGTAATGCTACCTTGAAATATTTTAAAGCTTCCTGGCATTATTACTCTTATTTCATTGTTTATACTTTTTTGTTACTACCCTATCATAAGATTATATCTCTATTTGGCTTTAGCCAAAAGATCAGACCCATACTATCCTTGCCGTTTCTGACTTCCAGCACAGAATTATCATTAACCAACAGTCCTGATGTGATAGTAATGGCAGATACAACGGCAGCGGATACAGTGGCAGTAGTTTCAAATAAAAATATCTCAATGATATTGATTAATTTTTTGCCTTATTTTTTAATAGCAGGCTCACTAGTATTTATTGTTGTAATTCTAATACAGAATATTAAAATACATCGCCATATTTTTAGCGTATGCCGATTGTCTGATGATTTACAGTTTCAGGATGTTCTATCAAGATGCAAACAAAAAAACGGAATTACAAAAAATATATCATTGTATCTTTCACCGTATGCCAGTACCCCTTTTCTATACGGTATTATAAATCCGCGTATTGTCCTGCCGGACATTGAGTTTACATCCGAAGAATTACAGCATGTTTTCCAACACGAATTAACCCACTGGAAGCGTCATGACGCATGGTTGAAATGCTTAATGCTTTTGATGAATGCGATTCATTGGTTTAACCCTTTAGCTTACATTGACAGGTACAACATTGACCGCTTTTGTGAATTGTCCTGTGACGAAAGCGTTGTGAGTGCAATGAATCACGATGAAAGGAGACGGTACTGCGAGTTAATGTTAGGTGTGCTTTGGAATGTTACATGTCACAATGCCAAACTATTTTCCGCTTTCAGCGATAAGCGGAAACAACTTGAAAGGAGAATGAGCATGATTATGAAAACCGAAGGCTTGAAAGGCAAAATAAAGACCCGCATATTCGCTATTGCAATTACCCTTGCACTTTTAACTACTGGGTCAGTGGTAGCATATGCGGCATCTGGTAATGAGAATACTCCGAATAATGGAGGATTGCTCAGTGTTGCTCCAGATAAATCCAACATTCAGGCTACAGCAGAAATTCAAGAACAAGCAATTGCAGTACCTCTTACTACAACTCAGCTCTCAGAAAACGTTGATGGGAACGTAGATGTTAGCAATGATGCAGAAGGGAAAATTGGAGGAGGACTCATCCAAGCGACAAACACCATTAATTGGGACATCTCTTCTAAATCTACCACAACTGGGTCGACATCTATGTCAATGGAATCTGGAGAAACCATTACTTTAAACGTATCAATTTCTCCAAGCTCTGCCAGCATTGATGTGGGGATTCTGCAACCGGATGGTTCCTTTAGGTATGTTAATACTACTTCAGGAAGTGTTAACCATACTTTCGATATCAGCGATAGAGGACAGTATAAGGTGCGCATCAGAAATAACTCCAGCAGCACGGTTAGCGTATCTGGCTTCGTTAACTATTAATCACTTATCAGCAATAGCCAGTATAAATAGATTTAATGTTAATTTAATACGACCGTACCGTTCCCCTTTCCTCGTTATTCTTTGAAATTCAATGCTTTCGTTACAGGACAGCCCATAATAGAACTGGATCATTCGCAGGAGCGTCGTGGTATGCATAAATATCCTTACCCTCAAACTCACAAGTTTGAGGGTGTTTTTATGTTCAGTAAGTATACTGCAAATACTCAACAGTCGCTACCCAGTAGCGGCCTGATGTTCGCATTGATGCACAATCACGATTTTAGTAACTGATAAGATTGTTCAGCCCTTCGCTCTACCTCGCGATGGACACCCTTGTGCTTAGCTATGTGTTTCCTACTACAAAGGCACACTCGGGACTTTCACCCGTAAGAGTTCGCCCATGCTGGGCGAACAAAAAAGCTCCGAAAAATCAATTTTCGGAGCCTTTAACTATAATTATTTTTTAAATTCTAATAACATTATCCCTTAACACTACCCATTGCTACACCACCTACTATTTGTCTAGACAAGAACATATACACTATTACAATCGGGAAAATAGATAAGGCAATCATCATGTACACCTTACCCATATCAAATTTCAAAAAGTCAGCACTTCTTAACTGTGCAATTAAAATAGGAAGTGTTTTTTTATCTTTATCCGTAAGAACTAATGCAGGAATAAAGTAATTATTCCATGAATTTGTAAAAGCAAATATTATCTGAACAGCAATAGCAGGTTTTAAAATAGGTAACACAATCTTATTAAAAGTTTTAAACTCATGAGACCCATCAATTCTGGCAGCTTCTACTATCTCAAGCGGTAGAACTGCATCCATGTATTGCTTTATAAAAAACACAACTATAGGTGCTGCAATTGATGGTACAATCAAAGGAATATAGCTGTTAAGCATCTTCATATCTCTTATCAACTTTATAAACCCAAGTGAAGTAACTTGAGTCGGTACCATCATTATCATTAATATAAATGAATATATTACTTTCTTAAATTTAAAGTCATAAACATGAACTGAATATGCTGTTATAGAGGAAAAGTATGTTGTTAATAGTGCTGTCAAGCCAGCTATAATAAAACTATTAATAGTACCTTTAACAACAGGTAAATTCTTATCCGCTAAAAGAGCTTTAAAGTTTCTCACAAAATAACTACCAGGTAAAAAAGAAAAACCTTTTTGTATATCTGGATGAGCCCTTGTAGAGTTTATAATCAATATGTAGAAAGGGAGCAGGCACAAAATCATTAAAAATATAAGTACAAAATAACTAAATGCACGTCTTATATAAAGTCCTAATAATCCATTATCATTCTTATTTATCATGTCATCAGCCCCCCCTTAATTCTCTTTTTTTACAAATATACGGTAAACGAGTAAACTTAATGCCAAGGTTAAGGTAAATAACATAACAGACAAGGCACCACCTAGACCATAATTCTTACTAAATAAATGCTTGTTAAGATACATAATAAGAGTCATAGATGTATTATTGGGTAGTCCTCTACCATTTGTAAGAATCTGTGGAACGTCAAACATCTGTAATCCGCCGATAAGCGAAGTTATTAAAACATATACTAAAATTGGCTTTAATTGCGGAATGGTAATAAATCTAAATATTTGGAAAGCTCTGGCTCCATCTACTTCAGCTGCTTCAAATAATGAAGTATCAATGCCCAAGATACCTGCCATCAAAATAATCGTAGTATTACCAAACCACATCAAAAAGTTCATTAAGGCAATAAGTCCCCTTGTTCCGCCTACATTGGCTAAAAATCGAAATGGTTGATCTATAATATTCAAATCCATCAATATGTCATTAACTGGACCCGCATCTGAGAAAATGGAGAAGAATAACATAGAAAATGCCGCAGCCATTATAAGACCAGGCATATATATTACTGTCTTAAAGAAGCCCTTGGCTTTTAGCTTAAGACGTAAATCAACAAACCAGGCTGCTAATGTTAGAGAAACAACAATCTGGGGAATAAAACCCAAAAGCCAAATAATTATTGTATTCCATGTATACTTTAAAATATTTGCCTCTTTAAAAAGCTTTATGTAATTATCAAAACCCACAAAAGTAGGCCCTATTTGATTGAGCCCAGACATGTAATTTTCAAAAAAACTATTATAAATTGTTGAAATCAAGGGAATCAACGAGAAAATAGTATACACAAGGAAGAACGGTATTAAAAATATATATCCCCATTTTGTATATCTGACACAACTTGATTTTTTCTTTGACATATATCCTCCTGTTATAACCCTCTTTTATATCACAATTATTTATCCGTAAGTATCTAAATCAACTACATACTCTTATAAATACAGGATGAAGCAGAATGCTCCACCCTGTATTCTTATTACAAACAATCCTATTACTAGCTCACAGCTTATTCAGTTGTAAGCTCAGGATATTTAATTACAATATTAGTATAGAAGTTGTTTAAAGCATCTTCCTTACTTGCATTGCCATCAAAGTAATCTTTGAATGCACCCTGGAACTCTTCATTACAACCCTGATCATAACTTGAAATATTACTCATATCAATCTTAGGAGCTGCTTCTGCAAATAAAGCAATGTGGTTCTGTCCGCCTAAGAAAGCAGATTGGAAATCACTATTTGCAAGTTCATTCATAGCTTCCATGTTATTGGTATAATCCTGAGTAACTTCAGTAATGTTCTTCATTATTTCTTTATCACATGTAAGTTTAAGCATAATGTCTTTTACAGCAGAAGGGTTATCTGTACCTGTTGCTGCACATAGCCATGTTCCGCCCCAGTAATAAGGTTCAGGTCCATAACAAACTGCCCAGTCACCAAAGATTCCATTGCCAGGTTCTTTTGGTCCATCTGCATCTGCTAAGGAGTTGTCTAACAATGTAAAGTTAATACCCCATGTGGAGTAGAAGAAACCAAATGTTTTTCCTTCAGGACCTTGATCTGCTGACCATTCAGGAGCCCAAAGTGATGTCTTATTATTGTAGCCAGCGTCTGTAAACATCTTGGTCTGGTCAACCCATGCCATTAGATTATCGTCAACTACAACCTTACCATCTTGAACCCAAGGTCCAGATACGTTATTTGAGAAAGTACGATATGAATCATCATAACCTGATAACATAGTATAGCCTGCTGCCTTCATATCTGCTGCAACTGCATTAAACTTATCCCAATCAGCAAGTTTTTCTTGAACAACATTAGGATCATCAGTTCCAAGAACCTCTTTAGCTATGGAACGTCTATAAGCGAAAAGACCAGGAGTTGCCTGCCAAGTACTACCTTTAATCTTACCATCAGCAGTAACAATATCCTTAGTATACTGATATTGTTGAGCCATATCAGCATCTGTTAGGCCTAAATCTTTAACATCCATTGTATAATCTGAAGCAGTATACTTTAAGGCATAGTCAGCTTCGATTAAGAATAAGTCAATCTTATCATCATCAGTCGCATTAGCCTGCTCTAGTAAAGCAGCATCAAGAGCATTCTGATATGCATTACCTTCGTTAGGTGTTATAATCCAGTTAACTGTTATATCACCAATTTTACCAGTTCCTGATGCATCATCATGGACATATCCAGGATAAAAGTCTTTTACACGACTCTGAAACTCTGTATTCCAACACCAGATGTTTAATACTTTACCTTCACCATCAGCGTTGGTTTGCTCTTCTATTTCAGAACCAGTGTTGTCTTCTCCCTCGTCATCAACATCTTCCACGCCGTTCTCTACATCCACATTATCGCCACCTAAATCTTCAGTTTCTTTGTTCTTGTCACCACAACCAGCTAATAATGAAATAATCATTGTCATGACAAAAAACAAGCTTAATAGTTTCTTTTTCATTTTTTAATTCCTCCCCTTAATCTTTTTGCATTTATTTTATATCACTTATGTGATACCAATGCCTTGTTTAAATTTTTCACCTTAAACTATATAAACCTTAATAACCCATTATTAAAGATATTAATTCAATGGCATTTTGCATACTTAATCGTTTTAGTTATTAGTTTAACAAACAATTGTATAAGTTTTGAACATTTTTCATTATTCTTCAATATTTGTATAATGTTTTTATACAATACTTATAGTATATATATGTATAATTAACAATTTATGGTCAATATTTAACTTTACCCATATAATACACCTTTTTTACATTAAATGCAAGCATTATTTCTATAATATTCTATTGCCCAAAAATTTGAAACTTCAATTTTGAACAATATATTTGGCACTATATACAAAACAAAAATAAAAGCACCTCTTTTATAACTATTTTATGTACACTTTGCCTACGTTATTATAATTTTACCTCTTTATTCCTTTTACTTACAAACTCTTAATCGTTTTCGTAAAAAGTATGGTGCCAGGTACACTTTACATGATGGACACAGAATGTTCACACTTTTGACACTTGTACCTGACACCATTTACACACCATGGTAATACTTTGAACTATTTTTGTAGCACTGATTTTGTAATATTCATCATAACCACATCCCAATCATAATTCTTACCTTGTTTTCAGCTCTCATTTTTTTGCATATTCTAATAGCTTTGAAATGTTTTTTTAGGATCATTAATATAACTCTTAATAGCTTGATTTGTACGATGTGTGTATACTTCTGATCTTGCAAGAATAAAAGTACTGGTTATATACCTACCAATCCAATTGAAAGTAATAAGCCAAATTAAAAAGACTCTAAATCCTGTAAACCGCATATATGCAATCGTTACAAGCTTTTAGAGCCTCCTATAAACTCAATATAAAATTTTACTGACCCATCTGCTTTGCGAAGTTTTGTAAAACAAACTTCTATGATAATTTTTAAAAAATGGACGCAATGTCAGGCAGTTTAAACCAAATATACCACTTATTCCAATCGCACTTAAAGTCTCTTCTACCATATTTCCGGAGAAATCCATGATTTTTCCACTATATTGTTTTATTGAATGAATCATCCTATTGTAAATGCTCCTCGTATTCCATTCGCATCGTTATAATCAGCTCTTCTAATCTGGCACCCTTCCACTTACTATCTGCAAAATCTTCTGCTAATCTTCTGTAAGCCTTTTCTACTCTATCGACAAGACTGTATTCTTCATTCTTTTCATAGGTATCTTTCCAGTCTTTCTTGCATTCACAGCCGTACTCTTCTAGATTCTTAAGAATTTCAAAATCCTTCGTCTCGGTAAACTTTCTTAAGAGGCTTAAGACATCTACATAGCAATTGTCACAAGTTCTTGCCGGATAGATTATGTTGTATGCTTCATATGTTTCAAACCAGTCAATTGTAACCTTCCCTGCTTGAATTTCCTCCTTTAACTTTCGGATCACTTCAATATAGGTCCAAAGAGAAGTCTGCGTATATATACCTAGCTTAGCCAATCGTTCTAAGTGCGTATGTTTCTTTATATGTACCGGAAAAATACAGCATTTCGTACAGCCATTTGCTATTGCCCATTTTGCGGATGCAACTGCATATTCCACATTTTCTTTTGGCGTAAGAAATGGAATTCCAAGCAGAATATTCGCAATAATCTCTACCTGCTCTGCCTTTAAAATTTCGAAAGCATGTTTCACAACCTTGGTATCCTGGTTCTTGTTTATGCAATATTTTAAAATCCATGTATTGCTGCATTCTAGCCCAATATAAACACGTCTGAACCGCCCTCCCAATATTTCTTTACACTGCCTGATAATAGGTTGTGTAATCGTATCTGCTCTTGACTCCATCCCCATAAATTTGTGTTCTGATCCCGCAAATAATTTTAATATTCCAAATAGAGCGTCCCTTGGTACTTCTTTTTCATCCAGCATACTTCCTGATGGAGTAATAATTAAGTTATGGCAAGGTTCTTGCATACTCTCTAGTGCTTCTTCTACACAATCAATCATTCCACTACTATCCGTCTTGCTACCAAAGCTATAATCACACATAACACAACCACCACTCCACTCATGGGAACATCCCATTGTCTTAAACCAGATTCCTCCCTCTCTCACTCCATCTTCGTTCCATTCACGAATTGAGAATTTATTCATATCCCAATAACGTTCTGCATCTCTTCGGATTAACACTCCATAATATCCAAAAATGCATTCCGGTTTTCCTGTTGCCTTTCATCCTCAATTAGACAAGGTTCGACACTATTTAACACCACATCTCCATTCTGTTTCCACCAGTCTTCTCCAAGGATTTCTTTTCCCAGTATTTCATAAGCATGATACAGCGATTGCATCTCAGACATTATAGTTTCTCGATTTAGCAACTTAAGAAATTCTGTGCGGCATGAACATGCTATCTCATTTAGCCGTCTCACAACGTCTACCCTATCTTCACTGTCTACATACTCATCCAATAAAGTAAGTACCTGATCCGCGCACTGGTCACAAGTTATTGGTGCCTTTGGACTTTCTTTGTAATCTTCAATATATTTTGGTCTGTTTTTATACCAGCTAATTTCAACTCTATCCAGTAGCTCAGATGGAATATGGCTTATAACCTCTACAAAAAGCCATAAAGATGGCTGCTGATAAAGTCTTAGTTTTTCCATTTTCCAAATTAAGGTCCATTCCTTTGTATTTATAGGAAAGATAACGCAATTACAATTCTGCTCCTTCACAATCCACGCAATCGTTCGAAGCGCATCCTTATACATTGCTTGAAGTGATAAAAACGGGCTACCAATCAAGACATTAAAAACAGGTGTAATCTGGTACCTTTTCAACATCGAAATTACTTCTTTCACTTTGACTTCCGGAATCGGCTTATTAATACAGTATTTTTGAACCCACCAGTTTACAGTTTCAAGCCCAAATTCAAACTGAAGTTGGTTTTTAATAAATATCTCCCTGCACTTTTTAACCTTTTCTTCTGTTATTGTATCAATATGTGTTTCTAGTATAAATTGCGTTCTCTTATACTTTGCCAATCGCTCGAAAACCTGTTCCCTTATTTTTTGAGGCATTTCCCAATCATCAAATACACTTCCACAAGTATTTAATAAAAAGATATCCGGTTCCAGCTTCAATTCTTCTAATGCCTGTTCTAAATAACCTGGTATATCCTCTTCTTTACAATTTGGACTTGTCCAGTAATCACACATGGTACATCCACCTGTATAGGTATGCCTGCACCCCTTGGTTTTTATCCAGACTTGGGCAAAATTTTGCTTATCTGTATCTGTCCATATTGTATATGTTAGATCGTCTTGTATTATTGGCCTATTTTTTCTTAATTCTTTACTTATTTTATTTAAAAATAGATTCTTTCCATTCTGCTCAAAATATTTCTTTGCCAAATATTTTCCTGTATAGGATTTTTTACACTTTGCCACCTCTTCCGGGGTCCCTTGTACCAGAATCTCCCCGCCTTTTTTTCCTCCTTCCGGTCCTAAATCAATGATATGATCTGCATTTTCAATCACTTTTAAGTTATGTTCAATTAGAATAATTGTATTTTTCTTATCAACAATTTTCTGGAACAATTCCATTAACTTATTAATATCATCACTACTTAACCCTCGTGTTGGTTCATCTAAAACATAGACATTTCCCTTTTTACTCATATATTTTGCCAACTTAAGCCTTTGTCTTTCACCACCGGACAGCGTGTCCAAGGATTGACCAATTGTTAGATAATCTAGACCTACTTCTGCAAGAACCTTGCATTTGTGCTTCACATCAGGATCTTCAAAAAATTCTGCAGCTTCCCCCACGGTAAATTCTAATGTTTCTGCGACGTTATATCCTTTATATTTATGCTTTAGTACCTCTGCTTTATATCTGCTTCCATTACACTCCGGGCATTGGTTTCTGATTTCACCTAAAAAGTGCATATCCATAACCTGATATCCCATTCCATTACAGACTTCACATGCGCCTTCCCCATTAAAGGTAAATAGAGATGTTCCAACATTACATGCTTTCGCAAACTCATTTCTGATTTTATCAAATGCCTGCACATATGTAACAAGATTGGATCGGGCATTTGATCCTACAGCAGATTGATCGACTACAATAATTTCAGGATATTTCTTGAGAAGTATCTCGATAAGCGAACTCTTTCCAGAACCGGAAACTCCTGTAATACAAGTCAAAACATTTTTAGGGAATCGAACTGATATATGCTTTAAATTATGTTCCGATGCATTATGAATCTCTAAATATTCATTTCCTCTCCTTCTCTTTCTCTGTCCATTAAAACACAAACTATGTTCCTTTAACATTTTACCTGTAACGGATTCTTTGTTTTCACAGATACTTTCAATTGTTCCCTGAGCAATGCATTCCCCACCAAGAACACCTGCACCTGGTCCAATATCAATCATGGACCTATGTCAATACTTTGGACACAAAAAGTTGAACATTTACTCACTGTGCAACATTAATTAAAAATTACTAAGCTGC
>JAAYNY010000218.1 GCA_012520635.1 Clostridiales bacterium
AGAAATACCTATGGGTGTACCACAGGGTATAAGTTCTATTGTCTCAATAACGTCTAAGGATATCTTCTTAAAATTGAATAAGCCAAATAGTTTAAGATTTATATTATATTTGCCTGTCTGAGACGATTGTAAAGTAAAAGGTTGATTTAAGTCTATATCAATTTGATTAGAGGATAATTTCTCATTGTTGACACTAATAACACCTATGTTATCGGTCTCTATATTAGCTTTAAGGGGCATATCAAAATCAAAACTCTCTTCTCTGTCCACAAGAATTTTTATTTCATCAGGAATGTTCTTATCTAAATTATATATAATCAAAAAAATTATTGCTGCCAAATTAACCAAAAAAAAGGAAAGTAATACCCTCCTATAGATCTTCTTTCTTCTCATGCTTTCACACCTCATGCTATTATCATATCTTTGAATTTAAAAAAGGATATACATAGTATTGTATATCCTTCAACTTGATATTCGTATTTTAGTGTTTTACTTATTTGTATTTTTTAGAAGCAGTTGCAAGCTCTTTCATTTCCCTGGCACTTTCAATAACTATATCAGTTATAACTGCTCCTCCCAGTATTCTTGCTAATTCTTCAACCTTTTCATCCTCTGAAAGTTCTTTTATTATAGTCTCGGTTGTCTTACCATCAGTTTGTTTTTCAATTATAAAATGGCTATCTGCCATAGCTGCAATCTGTGCAAGATGAGTTATGCATATAATCTGATGATGACTTGCTATACCAGATAATTGCTCTGATACCTTTTGAGCTGTTCGTCCACTTATACCGGTATCAATCTCATCAAATATTAAGGTTTCTATCTCATCTTTTTCTGCCAATACTGATTTTATTCCCAGCATTATTCTAGAAAGTTCACCGCCAGATGCTACCGCTGACAAGGATTTCATAGCTTCTCCAGGATTGGTGGATATAATAAATTCTGCATCATCATATCCATTAGCTGAATATGTGTTACTCTTACCAAATGTCATATCAAACTGTACATCTAAAAAATTCAAAGCAATTAAGGCTTCTTTAATCTTTGCGGTTAATTCTTTTGATTTTTTCTTTCTGATAGCAGATAACTTTGCAGATAGTTCTTCAAGTACTCTCTCTTCCTTATCAAGGGATTTTCTTAATTTCTCCATATATATATCATAATCCCTATACTTTTCTAGCTTTTCTTCACATTCTCTACAATAAGATAGAATATCTTCAATCTTATTACCATACTTTTGTTTTAAATGATTTATTAAGTCAAGCCTTTCACTTACCTCATTTAATTCTTCTTCATAATTATCCATATCCGATATATACTGGGATAAATCTCTATTAAAATCATTTAGGATCTCTTCTATATCAGTAATCTGAGACAAGAGATTGCCTAGTTCTTCATCGTATTCAACTAACTTAGCCAGAATTCTTACTGCCCTTCCTATGGCATCTCCTGATTCATTCTGTTCATAACCTGTTAAATTATATATTGCTTGTAAGCCTTGGGATATATTATGTGCATTAGAATACTTCTTGAATAAGTCGGCCAGTTTATCATCCTCGCCAATAGTTAAGGATGTACCCTTAATCTCATTAATCTCAAACTCAAGAAATGTTATTTCACGAAGTCTTTTCTCTTCGTCTATACCAGCACTTTCATATTCATTCTTTATCTTACAATAAGACTTATAGGATTCTTCTAACTCCTCTTTAAGGCTTCCTATCTCATCTTTTGCAAATCTATCTACAATCTCAAGATGCTTTGCTTTATGTAACAAGGATTGGTGCTCATGCTGACCATGGATATCTATTAATAATTCTGCCACTTTAGAAACCACACTTCCAGTGACAGTCTCTCCGTTTAGCTTGTATACACTCCTGTTAGGCATGATTTTTCTTGATATAATAATCAAATTATCCTCTATTGGAATATCTAGTTCTTCCATAGCCCTAAATACTTGAGGTCGCTTGGTTTCAAAGACCAGTTCAATTAAAGCATAATCCGCTCCACTACGTAATATACCTTTTGAAGCTTTAGCCCCTAAAGCATAATTAATAGAATCTATAATAATGGATTTACCTGCTCCGGTCTCACCAGTCATAATATTTAAATGATCTTTAAAAAACACCTCAACTTCATTAATTATAGCAAAATTCTTAACATGCAGACTTATTAGCAAAAAACCCACCCTCCTTGGCAAATTATGGCCATTAGTTGAAACATACGTTCTCTAGCATTGTAACATATCAACTGTTAATTATCAATTATATCCTTAATACTTGAAAATATTTTTGTAGATTTATACAATAAGATGCAAACTTTTTACGACTTATAGCCAATAATAATTACTAAAAAGCTGCTTCATAATCTACTAATAATTCTAAGCATATTATGAAACAGCCTCTATTATAATACTAAATCTTTAATAACTTATTATTTTATCTTTGTAACTGTCAGCTTACATGTTAGCTTTCTACCATTTACAGTTGCTGTAATTGTAGTAGTTCCTCTTGCTTTTGTAACGATATTACCATTCCTTACTTCTGCTATCTTAGGGTTGGCAACATCCCAAGTTACTCTTCCTGTAGCACCTTCTACTTGTAAGGTATATCTGCTGTACTGTTCTAATTCTAACTCAGTCACATTAAGACCTATAACTGTAACTTTTATTGTTGCTATCTTCCCTGAGTCTGTCATAACAGTAATATATGCTGTTCCAGTTTGTCTTGCCCTGATTCTTCCTGTCTTTTCATCTACAGTAGCTACTGAAGAATTATCCGTACTCCATGTTAGGCCATCAGTTGAGTTAACTGGATTTAGGACTGGTCTTACTATTCTTTGCTCTCCCTTAGTCATAACCAGTTCTTTATCAGCTAATATAACTGATGTTGCAGGAACCCGATTATTAACTGTAACATAAGCAATTGCTTTCTTACCACTGTTATCTTCTGCACTGGCTGTTATAGTTACAGATCCTGCTGATAGAGCAGTAATCACTCCGTCTTCATCTACCATAGCAATACTACTATCACTTGAAGTCCATATAGCTCCTTTGTAAGTAGCATTCTTTGGCTCTATTTTAACTTTTAACTCTCTACTTTCTCCAACAAGCATGGTGAGAAAACTCTTATCGAGGGTAACTCTTGTTACTGGTCTTACAACCTCTATCTCACTACTAGCACTTTCTCCACTTCCATCCTCTGCATATGCTGTAATAACTACATTACCAAGGCTACGTCCTGTAACCTTTCCATTTTTGTTAACAGTGGCAACATCCGGATTACTTGAAGTCCATCTGAACTTAAGGTCTTTTACAAGTTCATTGTCTGATAGAACTGAAAGAGTCACCGACTTACCTGTACCTAATCTATATTCACTAGGTGTTAACTCCATTTGGTTCATTTTCTGTCTAACTGTTACTACACATATAGCCTTATAGCCTCCGTCTTTTGTAGTACAAGTTATAATTACAGTACCTGGTGATATACCTAGAACTTCACCATTTTCAGATACAGTTGCAATATTCTTGTTAGAACTTGTCCACTCCACTCCTAGATTAGATGCTGCACTTGGAGATATGGATACGGTTAACTTAAAGCTTTCTCCAGTATAGATTGTCTTCTCCGAGAAATTAAGTAGTAAGCCTTCAACCTGTTGTTTTACTGTTACTTTAATATATGACATACCACCTGCTTCAGTCCTAGCTATTATAAATGCTACTCCAGGTCCTTTTGCAGTGATTTCTCCTTTATCATTAACCACTGCTACCTTGGTATCACTAGATTCCCAAACCAGATTTCCATCTGTAGCATTATTTGGAATTAGTGTATAGTCTAAAGCATAGATTTGACCAGTAGTAAGTTCTAACTCAGTTTCTTTAAATTTAATGCCTTCAGCTATTTGCCTAACATTTACTGTAGTATATGCACTATGGCCTCCATCAAGGGATTTTAACATAATTACAGTCTGACCAACTTGCTTGGCTGTTACTCTTCCAGTTGCATCAACGTTAGCAACATTTGGATTAGTTGAAGTCCATGTGACAGCATTTCTACTGGCGTTTAAAGGCATTACAGTATAGTTAAGTCTCTTTGACTGTCCTACATAAATGGTTGTTTCCTTCTCATCTAGCGCTACAGTTTCTACTGGAATCTCTATAGTTATATTACATAATTCCATAACATTAGGATTATCAACAGATGTAGCTATAATTGTCACTTCTCCCGGTTTTATTAACCTAACAAGACCATTTTCACTAACACTAGCTATGGATGTATTGGAGGAAGTCCATTTCACCTCTTTATTCAAAGCATTTTCAGGATATACTATTGCCCTTAGCTGAATACTCTTAGCATCTAGATTAATGTTAACATTTGTATCAGATAACTTTATGCTGCTTACTGGCTGACGTACAGTTACATGGGAATACCCAACTACTATATTATTCTCATTTATTGCTGATATAACTGCATTTCCACCTGCTACACCTTGTACTGTAAGAGTAAGTGGGTTTTCTTCTATTATTTTAACAACCTTATCATCAGAACTCTTCCAGTTCAACCTTACCCCACTTAACTTGGGTGTAATTGTTGCATGAAGGGTTTGATATTCCCCGATTGCTAGATTAAGTACTGGAGGGTCAATGGTGATACTTGACACTGACTGTTGTACTGTAATTTCACATCTAGCCCTCTTGGTTACCCCTCCTATGGTTTGCTGGGCTGTGATTATAGCAACACCAGGACGTAGGGCTGTTACTAAACCATTCTCTACTTTTGCAATATTAGGTGCGTCGCTAGTCCATATAACAGGTGCAGAAGGATCTGACACCAAGGCCTCTAACATAAATGTTCCAGATGTAAATAAACTAGCTTCCGTAGCACTTAATGCTATTCCATCAATTACTGTTACATATATATACTTATCTTCTACATAGTCAGAATCATCATCATATAGGTTAGATGCTGTCTTATAAACCAGACGTATGGTTGCCTTTCCTTTTTTCTTGGCTGTTATCTCACCTGTAGTACGATCTACATATGCAATATTTGAAGCTCCAGCTTCCTCATAATACA
Source organism: Clostridiales bacterium (assembly GCA_012520635.1). Lineage (GTDB taxonomy): Bacteria > Bacillota > Clostridia > Lachnospirales > Lachnospiraceae > Mobilitalea. The sequence continues at coordinate 5,073 of JAAYNY010000218.1, forward strand.
CTTCAAATATTTTAAAGTCAGGAATATTGGAATTCTCCTGTATATCATAGGTATCACCAACGGTCATAATTATGCTTTCATTACTTAGATTTATGGGTACTATTATCTTCATGTATGCATAAGGTGCATTGGTGTTTTTGTTATAATTACTATTTGCAAAAGCAAATATCTCATATGTACCTGCTTTTACATTCATAAATGTTACATTACCACTGTTTTCACTTATAGAATATGAAAGTGTATCACTAGTAGGTGAAAGCTTCTTCTTGGTGCTAACATCATATACTTCCCACACAAGATTTGTAGCAAACGTAGCATTGGATTCTATCATAAAATTAGAAGGTACCTTATCAACAGCCTGAAATGAATTGTGATTATTACCCGAATGCTCTACCACAGGATTTCCAAGTTCATCATCAAAGGTTAAACTAAACTTTGGTGCAACTACAACCTGCATAGATATAGATAAGGATCTATCCTGTGATGACATAGTATTAGTGGTAACGGTAATGGTAGCGCTTCCACTTCCTTGGGCTGTTACTTTACCTTTATCATCAACAGTCGCCACAGCTTCATTATCACTTTCCCAAATA
>JAAYNY010000028.1 GCA_012520635.1 Clostridiales bacterium
TAGTTATCGTTAGTTATCAAGAAAAAGTATGTTAACTGCGGTTAATCCAACTTTTCCAAGTTACTAAGTTATGTAGTTCAACTAGTTAACCCACATATTACATAGAATAAGACCATTATATCATATAAAAGCAAAAATGTGAATAATTTTTACAAACTAATTACCATTCTTTGCATATTCCATGTCAAAAATAATATTATTTGCATGTTTTTTGGCTTGTTTTCTACTTTTATTATAAATATTATTATGAACTTGCATTCTTACCCCAATTATGAATATATTAATATACCGAATACCTATTTCTAAAATAGGGAATTTCTAGTGTTTCTCTATTGAATTTTAAGTTATAATGTTTATAATAGCAATAGATGACAAGAGAAAAATCAATTTACAACTAGTATTAGTAAGTAAAACAATAAAATAATGAATAGGAAGTGTTATATGTACAAAATAGATTATCAAAAACCATGTCGAATTCACTTTGTAGGAATCGGTGGTATCAGCATGAGCGGCTTCGCCGAATATTTACATAACTTAGGCTTTAAGGTCAGTGGTTCTGACAGCCAAAAAAGTAAAATAACCGAACATCTTCGTAGCATAGGAGTAGAAGTATTCTATGGTCAAAGAAGAGCTAACATTACCCCAGATATTGAAGTGGTTATATATACAGCTGCCATAAAGGATGACAATGAAGAATTTATGGCTGTAAATGATATGGCTATTCCCTCTCTTAATAGGGCTCAGCTGATTGGGCAACTTATGAATAATTATAACGATGCCATTGCCGTATCTGGTACCCACGGAAAAACCACTGTTACTTCTATGATATCAAAGATATTTATCGACGGAAATCTTGACCCTACTATCTCAGTAGGTGCAATTCTTGATGCCATAGGCGGCAATATGCGTATGGGTAAATCCAATCACTTTATTACTGAAGCCTGTGAATACATGAATTCATTTTTAGAATTCAACCCCAACAAGGCAGTTATCTTAAATATTGATGAAGATCATATGGACTTCTTTAAGGACTTGGATGATATCCGCAACTCCTTCTATCTATTTGCAAAACGAATCCCTAAGGATGGGCAACTTTATATTAATGGTGAGATTCCTAATTATAAAGAAATCACAAAGGATCTAGACTGTGAAGTTCTTACTTATGGCATTATAGATCCTGCTTATAGGACTAGTGACCTTTCTTATGATATTGCAGCTGATAATATTACTAGTGGTAACATGACAGGTCACAGCTTTGATCTATATTATAAGGGCAAGTATATTGACCGTATTAATCTAAATGTTAATGGAATCCACAATATCTCAAATTCTCTGCCTGCAATAGGTATTGGTCTAGAGGAAGGGGTTCCTATTGATACAATCAAGGAATCTATGATTAATTTCAAAGGAGCAGACCGACGTTTTCAGTATAAGGGATCAATCGGAGGAGTAAAGATTGTAGATGATTATGCTCATCATCCTACAGAGATTACTGCCACCCTTTCATCTTCCAGATCCTATACTGACAAAACCCTATGGTGCGTATTCCAACCACATACCTACAGTAGAACCAAACGTCATCTTAAAGAATTTGCAAAAGCTCTATCCCTTGCTGACAAAATTGTATTGGCAGATATATATGCTTCACGGGAAAAGGATCCCGGTGATGTATCTTCCTTAGATTTATTAAGAGAATTGGAGGCTTTAGGTAAGGAAGTCCATTATTTTCCTAGCTTCGATGAAATTGAGAACTTTTTACTAGAAAATTGTATTAACGGTGACCTGTTGATAACTATGGGAGCCGGAGATATTGTAAAAGTGGGGGAATCCCTACTCGGAATATAGTTATCCACATTATCCACAGTATTATCAACACTTTATGTTAACTAATGCTGTGGATATTCTTTTTTCCAGATTTATTCTACAATAATAGGCTCTGTCCTCAAAAAACTCCACATTTCTTAATGTTTTAATCCCATTTTACATAATTTTACACCACTTGTCAAGATGTTTATCCACATTATCAACATATCAACAGGGATTAAATCACCTTTATATGCGGATAAACATGCTATTTCATTCCCAAATAAACTATGTTATACTAATCACAATAAATTAACTGACCAATGACTTCAAGAAAGGGGATGGGTGAGAATTGAATAAAATATCATTATGTGCCAAAGGAATTTCAGACGTAACCATCGTCCCAAATGCCTTTATTGACTTTTTTATGCCATCAGCTAACGGGGCATATGTAAAAGTATACCTATATCTGTTACGCTGTTTTGGCACTAACCAACTTGACATTTCAATTTCCTCTATAGCTGACCACTTGGATAATACTGAAAAAGATATCATCCGTGCCATGAACTATTGGGAGAAACACAATTTACTTAAGATAGAGAGAAACTCTTCAAAAGAAATCACTGCAATTTATTTAATTGGATTTTCTGATGAAGAAGCTGATTCAGTTGAAATAAACTCAAATGATAATATTACATCTATAACTGAGGATTCTGATTCTGCTATTAGTGAAGTTGCTGTAAGCATACATACTGAAACAGAACCTGTTACTAGACAAAAATATTCTCAGAATAAGATTATAGAACTTACTAATAATGATGAAATCAAATATGCTATGCATATTGTTGAAATATATCTGGATAGACCACTAAAACCTATGGATATCCAGCTTATTCTTTACTTATATGAAGAGTTACATTTTTCTTCAGAACTTATTATGTATCTCTATGAATACTGTGTTTCTAGAAACAAAAAGAATCCAGCATACATTGAAGCTGTAGCTCTTACTTGGGCTAAGGAAGGTATTGATACCGAGGAAAAGGCAAGAGAAGCTACTGTTGATTATAATGAACATTTTAATTGTGTTAAAAAAGCTTTTGGACTTAATAGAGCCCCTGGCCAGATTGAACGTCAGTATATTACCAAATGGGTTGAAGTATTTACATTCTCGGATGATATAATTACTGAAGCTTGTAATAGAAGCTTACTTAGGACACAGAAACCTGATTTTAAGTATGCTGATAAGATCCTTGAGACCTGGTATAAAAAAGGTGTTACTAATAAGGCTGATATAGCCGTTCTTGATGAAGAGTTTGCCAAAGGCAGGACTAAAAACAAGGTAACTCCCATTGCAAAACCATCCTCTAATAAATTTAATCAGTTTCCTCAACGTACATACACAGCTAAGGATTATGCTGACCTTGAGAAGAGACTTATTAACAAAGGATTATAAACATAGCATTCAGTTACCAATAAATAAGATAAAATTTACCTTTTATTTTATAATAAGATTTAGCGTTGGGTTTATAATATAGTTAAAGAAGGAGAAAAGATATGGCTCTGAAAAATGATCAGTATAGTCAAATTCTTCGTGAATACGAAGAAGGCCGATTTAAGAAGAAATACGAATTGGATAATCGTATACAGGAAGCTTATCAGGCCATACCTAAGTTAAAGGAACTTGATGATGAAATTATATCCTTATCTGCCGAATCAGGTAGACAAGCACTTTTTGGTAATGAGTCTGCCCTTGATGATCTAAAAGAAAAGGTGTCTGCACTAGAAAGCCAAAAAATACAACTGCTAGTAGATAACGGTTACCCAGAGAATTATCTTTCTATGGAGTATAACTGTAGCAAATGCAAGGACACAGGATTAATTGATAATGAAAAATGCAATTGCTTCAAGCAAGCTGTTGCTGACTTAATCTATTCTGGATCTAATATGAAATCTATATTAGACCGTGAGAATTTTAAGACCTTTTCTTTTAAATATTATTCTGACGATTATATAGATGAAACTACTGGCTTATCTCCTTTATCTAACATGCAAAAAATTGTAGCCGGATGCAAAAGCTTTATTCGGCATTTTGATAAGCAAAAAGAGAACCTATTGTTTCTAGGCAATACCGGTGTTGGAAAAACTTTTTTAGCTAATTGTATTGCTAAGGAACTTCTTGATAGAGGTTATATAGTAATTTACCTTACTGCCTTCAGATTATTTGATATCCTGGAAAAATATAAGTTTGGAAAGGAGGTAGATAGTACCTTATCACCATCAAAACAGTTTGATTACATCCTTGATTGTGACTTACTTATTATTGATGACCTAGGAACCGAACTTAGTAACTCATTTACAACGTCACAGCTTTATTTGATTATTAATGAACGATTGCTTCGTGAAAAATCCACCCTAATATCGACTAATTTATCCTTAGACAATTTGATTACAAATTATAGTGAACGAATATACTCCCGAATAATTAGTAATTATAGCATTAGAAGAATTATTGGAGAAGATATACGTTTACATAAGGCAGTAAGCGGAACATTAGAGTAATTGACATCAATTAGACTTGACATAAAATATCTATAATGTTATAACATTTAATTGTTAACCTACACAACACATATTATACGGAGGAACAAAATGTCAATCCATAAAAAGAACGTTGAAACTATACCCGTTGGACCATTAGGTATTATCGCTCTTGAAAGTAGCAAGACCCTTGGCGAAAAGGTAAATGACTATCTTGTGTCATGGCGTAATGAGAGAGAAAGCGAACATAAAGAAACCATAGCTTTTAATGGCTATGTAAGGGACAACTATCTAATTAAGGCCTGCTGTCCTAGATTTGGAACTGGTGAAGCAAAAGGCCAGATTAAAGAATCAGTTCGTGGCTCTGACCTATATTTACTGGTTGACGTGACTAATCACAGCTTAACATATACCGTCTGTGGAAAACCTAATCATATGTCACCAGACGATCACTACCAAGATTTAAAACGTATTATTGCTGCAGTTGGTGGTAAAGCAAGAAATATTACAGTTATTATGCCCTATCTTTATGAGGGCCGTCAACATAGACGTTCATCTAGGGAATCTTTAGACTGTGCACTTGCACTGCAAGAACTAACTAATATGGGAGTAGAAAGTATTATTACATTTGATGCCCATGACCCAAGAGTACAGAATGCTATACCTCTTAACAGTCTTGAAACCGTACAGCCAACTTATCAGTTTATTAAGGCAATTCTTAAAAATGTACCTGGCATTAAGGTAGATTCAGACCATATGATGGTTATGAGTCCAGACGAGGGCGGAATGGGACGAGCTGTTTATTTTGCTAATGTTCTTGGCCTTGATATGGGTATGTTCTATAAGAGACGTGACTATTCCACAATTGTTAATGGACGTAATCCTATAGTTGCTCATGAGTACTTGGGTACCGATGTAGAAGGAAAAGATATCCTTATAATTGATGATATGATATCATCAGGTGAGAGTATGTTAGATGTTGCTACTGAACTAAAGAGAAGAAAAGCTAATCGTATCTTCTTAGTAAGTAGTTTTGGCCTCTTTACTGGAGGTTTGGATAAGTTTGATGAAGCCTATGAGAAGGGCATCTTCTATAAACTTCTAACAACCAACCTAATATATCAGACCCCAGAACTTTTAACCAAACCTTATTATATAAATGTTGATATGAGTAAATACATTGCTTTAATTATTGATACTCTTAACCATGACAAGAGTATTAGTCGTTTGTTAAATCCAGTTGAAAGAATTAACAAGATACTAGATAAATACGACCAAGTTAAGAAGAAATAATTAAACTTGTTTTATAATAATGGGCATAGCTAAATTAGAACTTAGCTATGCCCTTTTAATATTTGATTATATCTTATTCATTATAATCCTGGCTGTAATCAATCCTCATCATAATAATCCTCATCATAATAATCCTCATGATATTCTTCATAGTCCTCTTCATTATCTTCTTCAACATCGTAACTATCCATGTATTCTATATCAATTATATGATCTGTATCTTCTTCATGACTTGGATTATCTATATCTTCTATACCTTCTTCATCGCTAAGATTATCTATATCTTCTGTACCTTCTTCATCGCTAGGATTATCTTTATCTTCTTCCTGATTCTTCTCTAGAAGCTCAGCCCTCCAATCATATGTCTCGAACTTTTTATCCATACCTGGCCCATGAATTTCTTCCATATATGTGTGCCATATTGTCCCTGGATAGGATGCTCCCTTTAAATCATCAATGGTCTTTGGTATATCGCAGCCAACCCATACACTGGTAGTATAATAGGGGGTATATCCAACAAACCATCCATCCCTTCTTTCATCTGTGGTCCCTGTCTTACCTGCACTGATGGTATTTGAAAGCCCCAGACCCTTAGCAGTACCATTTTTCATAACTCCTGTTAAGGCTTCTGTTGTAATTCTGGCCGCCTTCCTTTGATATATCTGTTTAGTTGTTATATTATCTCCTACCAGTTGATTTCCTTCTGAATCCGTAATTCTTATTATGCAAGTAGGTTTCCTATAATAACCGTCATTTTCTATGGTTGAAAATGCTGCTGCCATCTCCAAAGGACTAACTCCAATAGTAAATCCCCCTAAGGAAGCCGCAGGATAATAGTCATTGTCTACAATTCTAGAAAAGTTCATGTCCAATAAATATGACATACCAACCAGAGGGGTGATTTCCTCATATAGTTTCCATGCAATTGTATTCTTTGACAGCTCAATTGCTCTTTGAAGTTTCATTTCTCCTATATAATTTCCACCGGAGTTTCTAGGACCCCCTTCTATTCGTTCATCCACAACTATACTATCTGGAGTGTATCCCCTCTCAAATGATGGTGCATATACTATGACAGGCTTTATTGCACTTCCCGGTTGTCTATAACTTTGGTATCCTCTGTTGAGGGTATAACCCTTATGTTCCTGACTTCTTCCCCCTACTATTGCCACCACTCGTCCTGTATCATTATCAATGGATACTGCTGCCCCTTGAAGTTCAAATATACCCTCTTCATTTTTATCTCGGAACTTCTCAAGCCCTTCATCTACTGACCTTTGAAGAACTTCCTGCTTATGCAGATCAATTGATGTATATATTCTATATCCACCGGTGTAGAGTTTTTTTTGGTAGTTATAATACAGTTCATCATAGGAAGCTTCATAGCTTTCCCTATCCTCAGCACTGCTAAATTGATTACGAAACACAAAGCCCTCCTCCTTCATCAAGGCCTTTATGGCACTATGATATACGAAGGTCTCCACATAATCGTTCTTGGCAGATTTCATCTTGATTAATTCTATCTCTTCATCCAGTGCAACCCTATAATCGATAAGATTGATTTTCTCATTCTCATACATTTGCTTAAGTATACGATCTCGCCTTTCTAAGGTATTATCCATGTTTTTAAAAGGATCATATACACTAGGGTTATTGGGAATGGCACATAAGAAGACACTCTCTGACAGGCTAAGCTGATTAACTCCTTTATCAAAATAACCATTGGCCGCCGCTAAGATCCCATAATATCCATTTGAATAATATATGTTATTAATGTAAAACTCCAATATTTTATCCTTAGGATAAATCTTTTCAAGCTCTTGGGCAATGAATATCTCCTTTATCTTTCTCTCGTATGTTACATCATGGGTCAAGAAAACATTTCTTGCAAGTTGCTGGGTTACGGTACTGGCCCCTTGGGTGATTTTACCCTTATTCTTAATCAGGGCTATGGCAGCACGTATATTGGCTAGGTAATCCACCCCATCATGGTTAAAGAACTTCTTATCCTCAGTAACAAGTATGGCATTAAGAATGGTAGGTGGAATATCCTTATATTCTATATAATACACATCCTTTACACCCTTTAGAGTTGATATTAACTCCCCGTTTATATCATAGACCAGTCCTGTCTGTGAGGATTTAAATGTCTCCTCTGTAGAGGATCTAGCTATTTTCTTGGCTTCTTGTTGTAATTTAATTATTGTCTTTCCATATGTATTGTAGAAATAGAATATCCCTATCACTACAAGCAATAGAAAAAGAAAGGCAAGAAGCTTTAGAACATGCTTAATAGCCCTTCCCACACTTTTTTTATTTTTATTTAATGTATGTTTTTTCTTTTTTCCCATAACAACCTTCTATTCTTATCAAGAATGGTAGATATATTTGTTTTCAGTAATGTTCTTAATTGTATTGTTTATAGTTAATAGTTTTATTAAGTTTATAGCTTAATATAGTTATAAGAAAGCCCCAGCTCTTCTAAGAATTTCTTCTCCCTGCTTTGACATGTGAATATGATTACTTGACTACGGCTTGCAATCTGGGCTAGAGCAGCCTTTACTCTCTTATTATCGTATAAAGCAAAGCTATCATCAAATATAAGGGGCATACTATCCTTTCCTAGAAGTAAGTCGGCCACAGTAAGTCGCAGGGAAAAGTATAGCTGATCAATTGTTCCAGCACTTAGGTTATTAAGCATAATAAGTTTATCATTCCAGACAAGCTTCATATTTAACTTCTCATCAATCTTAAGATCCCTATACCTTCCAGATGTAACCTTGCCTATAATATCTGAGACCCCATGATTTAGCTGGACTCCAAAGTCATCATGTATATTGATAGCAAGTTCATTTATAGTATTAAGGGCTAAGTTAATAGCCTCTATCTCATTTTTATTTTCTTCTTGCTTTTGCATAATATCGGCGTATAGGTCTTTATTCTTTATAAGCTCTCTTTCATTATCCTCTAAGGCAGACAGCTTCATTTCAATATTGTAAATATTACGCTGACAATCTCTAATCTGTGAGTCTAAGTCTTCCTCTTCCCTAGCCATTATCTCTTTCTTATTATTAATACATTCTTTAAGTCTTCCTACTGCCTCCACAGTAAGTTGATCTTCTATAATAAAGTTTTGCATATAGATCATAATCGTATCATGAAGCTCATCTATGTCATCTTCTAGCTGCTTTCTTCTATCTAAGAGTTTACTTAAATGTTCTCTACTATTTTCTAAAGTAACAGTTGCTTTTAAGTACTCCTCCTGCCCCCTTATCTGCTCTGAAAGGACTAGTTGATGGTTCTTTTTATTTGAATTATATAGGATTATTGCTAATATTAACACAGGGATTAGAACCATTCCTCCAACCAAGAGGGATTTTGTAACATAGGAAGCTAGTAGAACTATTATTGTAGAGATAACTATATATAATAAACCTTTTGACCAAGTCTTATTTTCTTTTTGTTGCTGATTAGGTTCATACCTATCTTGACCATAGGAGCCATTATTCTTATTCTCAAATTCTTTACAAAACTTTTTAAGGCTACTGATTTTATTATTTAATTCACCTATCTGATTCTCCAGCTCTTCATTGTGACTTACAAGGCCTTGATGTGTACGAAATCTTTCAAGAATTGCTGGCAACTGACCCATTAAGCTATCCAGTCTTTGGCTTTTTTCATTGTTGTAGCTAGCTCTTTTTTCTTTTAGTCTTTTCTCTAAAGCCTCTAGTTCTTTTAAGCCTTCTAAAAGGACTTCTATTTCCTTCTCCCTTGCTTCCCCTTCTTCTATCTGAACCGATAGTTCTTTTAACTTAGAAGTATAAGCCGTGGACTCTAATACTTTTTTCTGATTCTTTAAAGAGCTAATTGCCTTATCGACATTTACTTCTCTGCTTTTTGATATGGATAGATTGGCAATATAATTAGCAACTTGATTTGCAAGTTCTGCATCAGTCTCTGCCCTTAGTTGTTGACTACTTATGGTATTGCGATAGGTGGATTCCGTAAGCCCAGGTATTAACTGGCAAATATCTTCTTCCTCAAGCTTTAGTTCTCTTCCTGTATCCATATCAAGGATGGTAAATCTTTTATCATTGGCAAGAAAGCTTCTTTCAATACGGTAGTTCTTACCTTCTAAGAAAATATCCATCTGACCACCATAAGCACCTGGATAGTCCCAAGGCAGATAACGGCTATATATATCCTCTTTTGACCTTGAGCCTCTTCCCCTTAATCTATCTATGCCAAATAGCATTCCTCTTATAAAGGTATGGATAGTAGATTTTCCTGCTTCATTTTCTCCATATAATAGATTAATGCCTGGCAGAAGTTCTATCTCTTTGTCTTGGAACTTACCAAAGTATTCAAGTTTCAATCTCTTTATAATCATATGCAGCTTACTCCCTACTTCCTAGCAGTGCCTCTATTCCATAATATAATGCCTTTTTTGATATTTCATCCTGTTGGTCGCTTTCCCTAATACTCTTAATAAACATACCAATCATATTATCCCTATTTTCTTTATACAGTCCGTCAAAATCATAGTCAGGGTGGGAATTATCAATCACCTCAATAATATTACCTAGGCTAAGAAGTGATTCCCTATCAAAATGAATCTTCTCATCCCTATAGCCTTCTATGGCTATTCTATAAATATTTTTCTCCCCCTGCTCCTTAATATTTACCTTTATAATATCCTCCAATGCACCCTGTGTTGTATCCTGATCTATGGTAATAATCAGCCTTTTATATTCTCTAATGGAACTTGGAACAAAGCTAATACTGCTACTAATCTCTCTATCTTTATTAATCTCTCCTATTATATAGCCCCTTTCTCCCACTTCATTCTTATCAAGGGGTTCTAATGAGCCAGAATAAGCCATATTATTGCTAAGTATTTCCGGCTTATGAATATGTCCAAGTGCAATATAATCAAATCTTGAACTACCAAGCTTTCTAAGATTTATAGGAACATTCTTCTCATCTCCCCCATGGGCAAGGAGGATATGAATCCCTTGACTATTAAGAGGCTCTATATCATCATACATGGGCTTTAATATATCTCTGGAATGATAACTAAAGCCATATACACTTGTATTAATATCTTCTAAGATTAAAGGCTCTACTTCTTCTCCCATTAGCATATGGACATTCTTATTCCATTCATATCTTATATAATTTGATCTTGATCCTATATAATCATGATTACCTGCCATGAGTACCACATGAGTAGCTTTAAGTTTAGAAAAATAATAATCAGCTTCCTTAAGCTGACCAACCAAGGGCTGCTTATGAAAGAAATCCCCCGCAATAAGAAGAAGATCTACATCTTCCTCATTACAAATATTTATTATATTCTTAAAACTCTCCCATATTTCCTTTTCCCTATCACCTGCCCAAGGCATTGTCCAGTCGGGAGTTGCTCCAAGGTGAACATCGGCTATATGTATAAATTTCATACATTTCCTCCTACAAATTCATTGATAAAATTATACCATATGAGCATAAGACACATCAAGGACTAACACGAACATTTATTCTATATGACTAAACATTTTGGTGAACTTGCTATAAAGATAGCTTGTTTTTCTAATAGAAATAAGATAGCTTGTTTTTCTAATAGAAATGTTGTTTTTGGCTAATTTTTATGCTATAATTGCTTAGTTGGAGATTAAAGGTAAAATCATCCGGAGGTGAGGACTATTCATAATTTATTTTTTACTGTTGTCGGTAGAGGAAAGGCAAATGCCCTCTTAAAAAAAGCAAAAGAATGTGGTGCAACAGGAGGTACTATTCTCCTAGGTCAAGGCACCATTACATCAAAATTCTTAGATTTCTTGGGTGTTACTGAAACCCACAAAGAAATTCTTATAATATCAGCTTCCAATGAGCTGGATGCCAAACTTCACAAAACCATTAGTGAATCATTTGATTTCTCAAAAAGAAACAAAGGAATTGCTTTTTCTGTTCCCTTTAAACAATGGGAACTAGACCAATCTGACCATAGTCATAATATAAAAAAAGATGACGACAGATTTTCTCACTGTTGTATATTTACTATTGTGGATAAGGGACGAAGTAAGGATTGTATAGCTGCAGCAAGATCCGCTGGAGCTAGGGGAGGAACTGTAGTTCGTGGCCATGGCGCTGGGGTTCCTACTGACTTTTATTTTCCCCTTCTTATAGAGCCTCAAAAGGATACCGTGATTATTATTACAGCAAAAGATAAGGCCCCATTTATTAGGGAAAAAATATTTTCTGATTTAGAACTTGATAAACCAGGCAATGGTATTATATTTACTCTTCCTGTAGGCAGAACCAGTGGCCTATTTGAACACAGAAGCCAAGAACGTAAAGGAGGAGCATAATGAGTCTTTTATTTGATAAAGCAAAAGAAGTTACCAAAACCTTGCTACCAGTTTTAATATTAGTACTAATAATCTGCTTTACTATAGTTGATGTTGAGACTGATATATTAATTAGATTTATAGTGGGAAGCATTCTCCTTCTTATTGGCCTTACCATTTTCTTATGGGGGGTTGATCTTGCTATGAATCCAATAGGTGAACATATGTCTAAAGAAATTGCAACATCCAGGTCACCTATTAAGATAGCAGTTCTTAGCTTTATTTTAGGTTTTTTAGTTACAGTTGCAGAGCCCGACTTACTTATTCTTGGAAAACAGATAGAAAATGCATCCGGTGGCAGCTTATCTTCATCTCTAATCGTATATATGGTTTCTTTAGGAGTAGGCATCATGATTTCATTAGGGGTCTTTCGTTTGTTGAGGGATAAACCTCTTAATGTGTTTATGGCTATTACATATGGCCTTATTCTTTTCTTAGCCTTATTAGTATCTGAAGAGTTTTTGGCTATATCCTTTGATGCATCTGGTGCTACTACTGGTGCTCTTACCACTCCTTTTGTACTGGCCATATCCTATGGTTTGTCCTTAGTTAAAGGTGGTAAAAGTTCTGAAGAGAACTCCTTTGGCCTTGTTGGTATTATGAGTGCAGGTCCAATCCTTGCTGTAATGCTTTTATCTATTATTTCAGGCCAAAAAAATATACAAGGGGAGGCTTCCTTGTACTTTGCAGCCGATGGAGTGTTTGGACCTATTATTGATATACTTCCTACTATCTTTCTTGAATCCTTAATAGCACTCTTACCTATATGTATTTTATTTTTTATATTTAATCTTAAAAAATTTAAGATAAGAAAAGCCGATTTACTAGGTATCGTTAAAGGGCTTTTCTTTACCTTAGTTGGACTAACTATATTTCTAACTGCTGTAAACTCCGGATTTATGGATATGGGGCGGATTCTGGGAATGGAGATAGCCAAGATTAACATATGGCTCCTAGTTGGAATTGGCTTTTTAATAGGACTTATAGTTGTTCTTGTAGAACCTGCCGTTCATGTTCTTGGTGAGCAGATAGAAGATGTTAGTGGAGGTCATATACCTATTCGATTAATTCGTATGACCCTGTCATTGGCTGTTGGTCTTGCCATAGCTCTTTCCATGGTAAGAATTGTGGTACCGGAAGTTAAACTATGGTACTTCCTACTTCCCGGTTTTGCCATGGCAGTAATACTTTCTTTCAAATCCGATCCTGTCTTTGTAGGTATTGCATATGATGCAGGGGGTGTTGCTTCAGGTCCTATGACAGCCACCTTTGTTCTGGCATTTGCTCAAGGAGCCGCTACAAGTATAGATACAGCCAACGTTCTTGTAGATGGGTTTGGAATTATAGCCATGGTAGCAATGGCTCCTGTCTTCTCACTTATGGTTGTAGGAACCATATTCCAACACAAAAAGACTAAACAACATCATAGAATTAAAGATGATGATATCGGCCTTGTTGAAGAGAACATAGAAGAAGCTCCTATTGCAGAACTTGATGATAATAATCATGATTGTATCTTGGTTATAGTTAATAGAGGATATGCTGAAGATGTAGTAGCTACTGCTAGAGAATTTGGTGCTACCGGTGCTACCATACTTCACGGAAGAGGCACAGGGCAGGAGGAAACCGTCATACCTATTATAAATATTGAAGTACAACCCGAAAAAGAAATTATTTGTTTCATTACTGTAACCAATATAAGTGCCAATGTGGCAAATAACCTACTTAAGGTTCCTGAACTTGTAGAAGATGGTGAAATCTCAGTCTTCCTAACATCTACAGTTGCTATGATAAAGAATTTATCATCGGATAAGGATAATGATAAAATATAAAACAAAAATTACAAACTATAAACTAAGCAAATGAGGCTATCTCAATATTAAGGGAGTATATAACATCCAAACAATTTACTTCCCTTTAAAATAATGAGCTAGCCTCTTTATATTTATTATCATAGTTAGTATCTTTATTAACTTTTACTTTATTTCTTATTTTCTCTTCTTTTTTGAAGTAGAGCTTACTAATTCCCTGCCCATGTCCTCCCTTGGAAATAAATTTTTAACCAATTCATGGGTTCCTGTTGAAGCAAGTCCACTGACCAGGCCCCCTAACAAAACCTCAGGTGTAAGGCTCCATCCATTAATCCATAGATTTAATATTACGCCTAATATCCCCATAATAAGTGGTATGTACTTATTTTGCACAATAGAAATACTGTGCTTTATTATATATCCTACGCATAAGCATATGCCCAATACCACTAGTACGACATATCTTGATAAAAACTCCATCAACACTCCTCCTTTGCTATAAACAAAGCAATTAACTATGAATTATATTCTATAGAATTAATATGATTCTTTCTTAAATGTAATGACCGGTTTTATTAATTAAGAAAAATATCTTTCTTAAGCAATAGAAAAGGACTACCACCATATGCTAAGCATATAGGAACAGTCCCGTTACTAATTTGATTGATATATATTCATTTAATTAAATGATTTTTGATATATTAAACTTAGCATCAATTAACCTGAAAATTATTTTGATTACTATAATAAGATATATCATAACATCCTACTATATTCCTAAATATAATTCCTGTGTTTTCCAAGTAGTCCACATAGCTTTCTATTTCTTCGTTACTAAATCGATTCATTTTATCTTTAGACCAATCTTTAAATTCTTGAACTATATCTTCCATGCTACTACTATTATTTTTTAACAGTAAGTAAAGTACAGTGGATACACCCTCTAAGGTCTTATTATTATTTATATTATTAACATAATTAACTGCTTTCATTATTGCAGGGTTAAGTTTCTCTAATGTTCTTACTGTTTTGTCACTGCAAATTACCTTATATACCATATTATAGGTTTCTTCTGTGCTCTTTAAGTTATAATAGTCTTGATATTCTCGAATACTTCGAGATATAATGTCAATTGAATGTGCATAAGGTCCAAATTTATACTTATCAAACACAAAATAGTCTTCACCTAAAAAGAAGTTGGTAAAAAAAGCTGTCTTTTGCAGGCTTAACGAATTAAATCGCCTAGAATTCATCCTTATTTTCATTAATACAAGGCTAGATACACTTAATTTTGGAGCAACTTTAGAAACTTGCTTATAAGTTAATGATGGCTCATAGATAATAAAGTTATAATCATCCTTAATAGGCTCTAATTTTTCCTCAATTAATCTTTTTACTTCGTTCCAGTTTAATCCACCATTTCCACACCCTAGCGGTGGTATGGCTATAGTATAAACATTCAATTCAGATATTAACTTAACGAACTCTTCTAATCCTTTATCTATATATTCTATCTTCGATTTTTCACGCCACTTATCTTTTGTTGGAAAGTTAATAATAGTTTTTCCTTCTTCAATGAAATGATGTAATTTGCCAATTCTCAGTGTTCCATTTTTACATGACTTAACATAATCTTTGTTGTTTTCA
>JAAYNY010000029.1 GCA_012520635.1 Clostridiales bacterium
TGCATACTTCACTCCTTATGTTGTCTAGTCAATCTTCTATTAATTATATGAAGCATGTGTAGGATTATGTGGGAAATGCATATCAATAAAATGAATTCTTTCTTCAGAGATAGAATATAAAGTAGCTTGTTATATTAATAATATCATTTGACATCATTATTATTATAATTTACATTTACATCTGAAAGTTTTAAGTTATAATATAGAGAATTAGATTATAAAAATAAGGTTAAATATCTATTAATCAAAAGATAATATCTATATCAGAAGTATATAAGAAGCAGAAAGTACAGAGGTGTAAAATGTCTAAATCAATTACTAGGGATATGACCCATGGATACCCTACAAAATTATTATTAAAATTTACCTTACCCATGTTGATAGGAAATATTTTTCAGCAATTTTATAATATGGTTGATTCAATAGTGGTAGGAAAATTTGTTGGTAAGGATGCCCTAGCTGCTGTCGGAGCAACAGGTTCATCAGTGTTTTTAATATTTGGCTTAACATTTGGGCTATCAGCAGGTATCTCAATTGTAATATCTCAATATTTTGGTGCAGGAGATTATGAGAATGTAAAAAAGAGTTTTGCTACAGCAGCATATATAATATTTATAGCAGCCATTATTATGGGAACAATAGGATTCTTTGCTTGTCGCCCTTTACTAGAACTTTTAGGTACGGATCTTGCGATTATTGATCAATCTGAAATGTATATGAAGATAACATTTGCAGGAATTATTGGTACAGCCCTTTATAATGGAATATCTGCTGTTCTTCGTGCATTGGGAGATTCAATAACCCCTTTAATTTTTTTGATTATTGCAAGTATACTTAACGTAGTGCTAGACTTGGTATTTGTTATTGTATTTGGTTGGGGTGTTCCTGGTGTTGCTATTGCTACAATAATAGCTCAAGTGTTATCCGGTGTCGGATGTATTATTTATGCCCTTCGTAAGGTAGAGGTTATTCAGATGCCAATTAGAGAATTTAAGCCTGATAAAGATATAGCTAAGAAGTGCATTAGGCTTGGTATACCTGTGGCTTTACAAAACTCATTTGTATCAGTATCAATGTTGGCTTTACAGTCTGTAATTAATAGCTTTAATAGTGTTAATATGGTAGCAGCATTTACAGCGGTAAATAGAATTGAACAACTGGTTATGCAACCATTTATGTCTTTAGGTGTAGCAGTGTCTTCGTATACAGGCCAGAATGTTGGTGCAGGTAAGAAGGAGAGAGTTATAAAGGGTATTAAGTCAGGTGTTATAATAATTCTTGTATTTAGCTTTATAATGACTCCAGCTATGTATTTTGGTGGAGAGTCCATAATGGGGTTATTTGCCAGAAAAGAAGATATTGATGTGGTCATATATGGAGCTCAGGGTATAAAGATTTCCAGCTTGTTTTATAGCTTTTTAGGTCTAATATTTGTAACAAGGAACTTCTTAAGTGGAGCTGGAGATATTAGGATTCCTATGGTTATGGGACTTGTTGAAGTGGTTTGTCGTGTAACCCTATCAAAATATCTGGGAGGTATTATAGGTTTTCAGGGGATTTTCTGGGCTACA
This sequence comes from Clostridiales bacterium, assembly GCA_012520635.1. Lineage (GTDB taxonomy): Bacteria > Bacillota > Clostridia > Lachnospirales > Lachnospiraceae > Mobilitalea. The sequence continues at coordinate 1,572 of JAAYNY010000029.1, forward strand.
GCACTTACATGGTTAGTGACGGGTATTGTAGGAAGTATAAGAGTTCTATCAGGCAGATGGAAGAATAAATCAGTTGTTTCCTATGATAAAGTTGTAGAATAAGGGAAAAAGTATATATGATGACCTGCACAAAGTGCAGGTCATTCTTATATATCTTCATTAATCTTATATGACATCTTCTTGATTTTCTTTCCCTTATAGATACGCTGTATAATAAAAAAACCTATTAGCACTAACAAGACCGGTATTAGGTTATGCTTATATCTTTCATAGTAGGTGGCTACTTTGCTATAATTTTCTCTAAGGGAATAGCCAAGTCCAATGAGCAGTGTGTTCCATATGGTGATCCCTAAGAAGGAGTAGGGGAAGTAAATGGATGGACTTAGTTTTGCGGCTCCTGCTATTAAGGCAATATATGTACGTATAAGAGGGATAACACGGCCGATACAGACGGCGGAAGCACCATTTTTGTGAAACCTTTCATATGATGAGTCTAGTGATTTCTCTGATTTGGGAAATCTCTTTTTTATTCCATTAATAATAGCTCCACCCCCAAACCAGCCAATACCATAGCAGATACCTGTTCCTATGACTCCTGCCAGCACGCTTAAGGGTAATATTACAAGAAAATGAGTATTATTTATGGATGCAACGGCACCTGAAAGAGGAAGAACGATTTCACTTGATACCGGAAAACAAGCATACTCAAGCATAATAATAAAGAACATAGCAACTAAGCCATAATCATATATTAATTGTGATAGAAAGTTCATAAAATATTCTTTTCTCCATTCTTATATCCTTTTGTAAAATATATTATATGATAGGGTTTTTATGATATCCACATATGTATAATTATGTCGAAATCAAGAAAAAGACCAATCTAATAGAACTTAAAAAGATAATAGTTAAAATAACTTGACAAAAACAAAGGCAATGGTATATTATTGGTTAAATAAAATATTTAAAAGCGAAGATAAGGACTATTAAGAGAAAATGTACTTTTAGAGAGCTGCCGGTTGGTGCAAGGCAGTAGTAACAGTCTCCCAACTCGCCTTTGAGCTTCCCGGTTGAACTAAAGTAGGTCGGGACGGTATTCCCGTTATCGAAGTTAAGTGCATAATCTAGAGGAACTTGTAAGATTATGAATTAGAGTGGTACCACGGAAAGATAACCTTTCGTCTCTTATTTGAGTCGAGGGTTTTTTTTATTGTTTGAAACTTATTAAGGAGGAGAATATTATGTCAACACCTTATAATCATAAGGAAATCGAAAAAAAGTGGAAAAAGTATTGGGAGGAGAATCCTGTCAATGTAGATGATGGTAAGAAACCAAAGTACTATTGTCTAGATATGTTCCCATATCCATCAGGAAGTGGGCTTCATGTAGGACATTGGAGAGGATATGTAATCAGTGATGTATGGAGCAGATACAAGATGTTAAATGGTTATTATGTAATCCATCCAATGGGATGGGATGCCTTTGGTCTGCCTGCAGAAAATTATGCCTTATCCCAGGGGGTTCATCCAAGTATATCAACTGCTGAGAATGTTGAAACATTCAAAAAGCAACTAGATGATATATCTGCAATTTATGATTGGGATATGGAAATTAATACAACAGATCCTGATTATTATAAATGGACTCAGTGGATCTTTGTTAAAATGTTTAAAGCTGGACTTGCTTATCAGAAGGAAATGCCTATAAACTGGTGCCCTTCCTGTAAGACAGGACTTGCCAATGAAGAGGTGGTTAACGGTGCATGTGAGCGTTGTGATTCTACAGTTACCAAGAAGAACCTTAAGCAGTGGATGTTGAAGATAACAAAATATGCAGATCGCCTATTAGAGGATTTAGATAAGTTAGAGTGGACTGATAAAGTTAAGAAGATGCAGTCTGATTGGATTGGTAGAAGTTATGGAGCAGAAGTGGACTTTAAGGTGGAGGATAGTGAAAAAGCTATTCGTGTCTATACCACAAGACCTGATACCTTATATGGAGCAACATTTATGGTACTTGCCCCTGAGCATGAGATGGCCAAGGAACTTGCTACATCTGAGAATAAAAGTCTAGTAGAAGACTATATCAATAAGGCTTCTATGAAGTCTTCAGTTGATAGACTTCAGGATAAGGAAAAGACCGGTGTATTTACTGGATCTTATGCAATTAATCCAATGACTAAAAAACCTATACCTATCTGGATCTCAGATTATGTTCTAGTTGATTATGGAACTGGGGCCATTATGTGTGTACCTGCCCATGATGATAGAGACTTTGAATTTGCTAAGAAGTTCAACATTCCAATCGTACAAGTAATATCAAAGAATGGCCAGGAAGAGGAACTAGAAGAACCTTATACTGAAGCTGGTATAATGATTAATTCCCAGAACTGGAATGGTATGGATTCCGAGAAGGCTAAGGAAGAAGTTCCTAGCTTACTTGAGAAAGAAGGAATAGGTAAAAAGACTATTAACTATAAGCTTCGTGACTGGGTATTCTCCAGACAAAGATATTGGGGAGAGCCAATACCTATTGTTCACTGTGATGATTGTGGACCTGTAGCTGTACCTGAAGAAGAACTGCCTTTAACCCTTCCAGAGGTGGAAAAATACGAACCTTCAGGAACAGGGGAATCTCCATTGGCTAAAATTACCCAGTGGGTTAATACCACCTGTCCAGAGTGTGGTAAAGCTGCAAAACGTGAGACTAATACAATGCCCCAGTGGGCAGGATCATCATGGTATTTCTTAAGATATATTGATAACAAGAATGATAAGGAATTAGTCAGCCAAGAAAAGGCCAGCAAATACCTTCCAGTAGATATGTATGTTGGAGGAGTAGAGCATGCAGTACTTCATTTGCTTTATTCTAGATTCTATACCAAATTCTTAAATGATATAGGTGCTATAGATTTTGATGAACCCTTCATCAAGTTATTTAATCAGGGTATGATTTGCAAAGACGGAGTCAAGATGAGTAAATCTAAGGGAAATGTTGTATCACCTGACTCATTGATTAAAGATTATGGTCGTGATTCTTTAAGATTATATGAATTGTTCGTAGGTCCTCCAGAGTTGGATTCTGAATGGGATGATAGAGGTATTGAAGGTGTCTATCGATTCATTAACCGTTTTTATAATCTGGTAATGGATAACAAGGATAAGAAAGTAGAAACCACCGAGGAAATGGAAAAGCTTCGTAATCGTTTGGTCCATGATATCACATCAAGACTTGAGAACTTTAGCTTAAATACAGTTGTAAGTGGATTTATGGAATATAATAATAAGATGATGGAAATAGTTAAGAGGTCAGGTGGAATTGATAGAAAGACTCTAGAGACAGCAATAATCTTACTTTCACCATTTGTACCTCACCTAAGTCAAGAGTTGTGGTCTCAAATGGGTTATGATAGCTCAGTGTTTGATAATACATGGCCAAGCTATGATGAGGATAAGCTTAAGGATAATGAAATAGAAATTGCAGTACAGGTAAATGGAAAGACCAAGGGTACAATTATGATTGAAGCTGATGCCCCTAAGGAGCTAATATTAGAGATGGCCAAGAAGGCTTATGCTGATAAGATTACGGGCAATATTATAAAAGAAATATATGTACCAGGTAAAATTGTCAATATTGTAGCTAAATAATAAATAATCATAGTATAAATTATTGCATATAATAGAGAAGGGGTAGTTTTATATAAATAGTACTTGAGAATTAATTAGAGTACATATTATAAAACTACCTCTTATTGTAAAGATTTATTACAATATAACAAATATTGTTATTTTAAATAAGTATTCTAATAGCATATCTTTAGTCAATACTTAAATTATAAAAATATCTTTATTGTTAATCTGTAATATGTTAAAATAAACACCATAAACAGATAATTATAGATTAAATAATTATATAATCCAATTAATACTATATAATTGTATTTAGATTACTGACATTAGAGTTAATTACCAATTTATGACTTGAGAAGCGAGAATGAAGGGGAATGATTATGAAGGTTTTAGCTAAATTCAACAAGAAGGATCTATGGACTATACCGAATATTTTATGCTATATTAGGTTTTTACTAATACCCATATTTGTGGTGAAATACCTAAAAGCTGAAGAAGCAGGAGAATATCTTCAGGCAGCTGTTATTGTTCTTGCATCAGGATTAACAGATTTCTTAGATGGATTTATTGCAAGAACATTTGATATGATAACCGAGCTTGGCAAATTAATTGACCCTATTGCTGATAAACTAACACAAGCAGCTTTAATATTTGTCCTTGTAATAAAGTTTGAATGGACAGCTTCCCTACTTTTATTATTTATATTATTTTTTGCTATGCAACTATTCCTGTTGGTAGCAGGTTTAGTCATGCTAAAGAAAGGGAAAAGGCTTGATGGCTCCAAATGGTTCGGTAAAGTATCAACAACAGTGTTTTATGCAGTAATGCTGGTCTTGATTGCATTTCCCAGTATTGGAAGTCATATTGCTAATATACTCGTGTTTGTATGTGGAGCATTTCTAGCCTTATCATTTGCTCTATATGTTAGAGAATATTTTATGATGTACCATGAGATTAAGGAAGAAGAAAGTATAGAAATTAGTTAAATAAATATAAAACTCCCAGTAAAGATTAGATTATTTACTGGGAGTTTTTCTTAAGCCATTATTTTCGTGTCATAGACATCATTTTTTTCATCATTTCAATTTGGGCTCTATCTTTGGGGGACATATTTTTTGATAGAAGTTCCATCATATATTCACTTTCATCTTTTGAAAAGCTTAAACTTTCTTCCTGCATCTTTTTATTAGCATTCATTATGATGGGTAGAACCTTATCCATGGACTTTCCTTCGGCTTCCTTAACAACTTCCAAAAGGATGGCAAGTTTGCGAGGGTCAATATTTTTCATCCTTGAATTCTTGTTTTGAGATTTATCAGCCACTTAATCACTCCTTATTTTCATCAGACTTATTGCTATTATCATCATATGAAGGGGAACCAAAAAGCATTCTTAGGTTTTCGAATGCTCCCATCTGATCTGGAGTGATCATGGATTTTAATGATTCAAACATCTGGGTATGATCATAGTCATCGCTATTATTATCATTACTCTCATCGGAACTTAAATTCTCTTCATTGCTTAATATATTTTCGCAATCTGATATATCTTGGTATTCTGATATATCCCCATTGTCTGATATATCTTCACTGTCTAATCCGATATCATCTTTTGTGATATCCGATGAACTGTCAAAGGCTGATTCATTATTATCTGCATCCTTATTAACTCCTCCAAATATGGCGGAAAGATCCATACCACTAAAATCAAAGCCAGAGAAACTATTCATGAAATTGCTAACAGTGTCACTATCCATGCCGCCTTTTCCAAAACCTTGGAAATCTTGGAAACCCTGCATGGTATTCATAACCTCCATATAAGAGTTATACATCTCAAACATTTTTTTGGCTTTAAAGACATTTAATAATTTATCCACAAAGCCCGCTTCATAGTCATTACATTTTGGCCTAATCTTATTTAGTAGATCTTCCATATCAGCTTTTTCTTTTTCATCAAAGCCACAGGCAGCTATATTATTTGACCTAAAATTCCGTAAGCTAACCATAAGCTCAAATGATTTTAAGAGCAAGTCCAAGGTCAACTTTGATCTAACGTCCACGTAGGGTAGAGCGGTTTTTAAAAGTTCTGTTGTATGAAGTAAACCATTGTCTGCCATAGCTTCTCCGACTATTCTTATTCATTATAATATATTCAAGGGTTATCTAATCATGCAAAGGAGTTTAGTTAGGGTAAATTAGATGATTATCATCAATCTTATATAATATATCATTAAGAAAATCTTTGGCATAGTTTTTGGCCAAAGGAAGATTCATATCTGAGTAGTTCCCGCAAGCTTCAGCAGTGGCTCCAGGAATATCTCCTTGGAAGTCACGGGAGAATTCAAACATTTCAATTAATAGGGGAATAATGTCCCTAGAGTCATAATCGCCGCCCAGTAGGAGATAAAAACCTGTTCTACATCCCATAGGGCCAAAGTATATGACTTTATTAGCATATTCCTTATGGTTTCGTAGAAATGTTGCACCAAGATGCTCTAGGGTGTGGATTTCTCCTGTTGACATAACAGGGTCAAAATTTGGTCTGGTTATACGAATGTCAAAGGTGGTTATAATCTCTTCTCCAAGTTTATCCTTTCGGGAGACATAGATACCTGGAAGTAACTTCATATGATCAATTGTAAAACTGGCAATAGGTTTCATAATTTATTCATCCTCTCAAAATAATGTTTTTCTTTTAACTGTGTATTTTTTATTGTAACGTTTTATGCTTTTTGTGTCCACATCTTTATTAAATATTTCTAAAATTTAAAAAATATATTGATATAATTTTAATACTTGATATAATAAAGGAAAAGAAAAACGTTTTACCAACATCCTATGAAAGGATTTGAAACATTGATTACATTAAAAGAAATTGCGAAAATGTGTGATGTATCAATAACTACGGTATCCAATGCTTTAAATGGTAAACCTAAAGTTAGTGAAGAGACAAGGAAAAAAGTCCTTGATATAGTTAAGCAAACTGGTTATCAACCAAATTATTTTGCACAAGGAATTCGCAAACAAAAAACTAGAATAATTGGAATTATTGTAGAAGATCTGGATCTATTTAGTACACCATCTATAGTAGAGGCTATAATGGCATATTGTGATGACAATGATTATCGTACACTTCTGGTTAATCTAAGACTTTATGACAGATGGAAAGATACTTGGTATACAGACGAGAAGAAGACCATGTCAGTATTAGAGCCAAGTATTCGGGAGTTATTATCTGTTAAAGTTGACGGTATTATATATGTTGCTGGACATTGTCGTTATATTAATTACTTTAAGGATGATTTCCAAGTTCCAACTATTATAGTATATGCTTTGTCAAAAACACCCAAGATGCCATCGGTTGTATTTGATGATGAAAAGGGCAGTTATGAAATTGTAAAATATCTTATTTCTAAAGGTCATAGAAGAATTGGTGTAATCGCTGGTTATGCTGATAATTTACATACACAAAAGCGAAGTTTGGGATATCAAAAGGCTTTGTTTGAAGAAGAGCTGCTTTATAATCCGGACTGGGTTAAGTACGGTGATTGGCAGAGAGAGTCTGGATATATACAAGCAGCAGAATTGATAAAAGAAGATATTACAGCTATTTTTTGTATGAATGATTTGATGGCTGCTGGTGCATATGATTATTTTTATGAAAATAATATAATTGTGGGGCATGATATATCAATTGTTGGATATGATAATAATGAAATTTCTGCATACCTAAGACCTAAACTTACCACTAGTGATATACCCCTAAAAAAAATTGGAGAGACA
>JAAYNY010000219.1 GCA_012520635.1 Clostridiales bacterium
AGTCTGATAGGTGTAAAAATCTTTGCCTTCTTAAAGGATTTGTTCAGCCAGCTACCTAATTTGTATCTGAACACCATAGAGCCTGCCCTAGAAGAATCCGCCTATAAACTTATGGATCAATTCCCAAGTATACAACCATATGTTGAAAAATTCATACTTAATATCAGTGATACTATACTTTCATTTATTACAAAAGCTTCCTCCTCTGTTATTACTACTATTACAGGAGTTGCAGGAAGAGTTCCTTCTATATTCATTAAATTAATATTCACCATTGTTTCCTCTTTCTTCTTCACCATCGACTTTTACAAGATATCCGAATTTGTTATAAGACAATTTAAAGAAGAACGAAGGGAAATGGTTTTAAAACTCAAGGACAATGGCCTAGGTACCATCTGGAAATTCATTAAGGCATACTCAATTATCATATCAATAACATTTATGGAACTATCTATAGGCTTCTTAATCCTTGGAATTCCTAACCCATTTTTATATGGTGCATTAATAGCCATTGTAGATGTCCTTCCTATCCTTGGAACTGGTGCTGTTCTTATTCCATGGGCAAGTGTAGCTCTAATTCTTGGTAACGCTAAGCTTGGTATTGGCATGTTCATACTGTATATTATAATAACAGCAGTTCGACAAGCCATTGAGCCTAAGATAGTAGGCCAACAAATAGGACTTCATCCTATTATAACTTTAATACTTATGTATGTAGGTGCCCAGTTAATGGGAGTATTAGGTTTACTCCTTCTTCCTGTTATAGCAACCATAATTAAGACATTAAATGACGAAGGAACAATTCATGTGTTCAAATAATAATAACAATATATAATATAAGGTGGCTACTTCAAAAGACGCTTGACAATTACACTTTTGAAGCAACCACCTTTTAGATTCTAATTCATTTTAATAGTTAACTAAAGGTATTCTTCTTAGTAAAGGTTGTACAATCAGTCTGATCTGAATTACTTGCATTTCTTGGTGCCACTTCAATCTGTTGTGCAGCGCAGTGATCCCCATTCATATAATATTCGCAAGTATTAACTACGCATTTAATTCCTTCATTAGGTTTATCCATTTTATGAATTGCCATTTTTCTTTCCCTCCAAAGATTTATATTTGCAATATTATTGTTTGCCATAGGAAAGAAATTAATTCACTTATCTTTTATCAAAAATTTTCAAAAGTCTTATAAAATGATTGGCTTCACGAAGGGTATGATCTGCTAGTAATGGCAGTATTATTGATCTAATCTTACATTCTAGTAGCCCCTCAGTTGCCTGAGCCTTAAATTCACGTATTCTTCTGGTTGCCGCTAAGCTTTCATCAGTTAGATCTTCTAAATCTCCAGGCATAGTTCTATCCATAGCATTTCTCGATTCGCAAACCAACTCTTCAAATTCATCCCCGAAGCGGTCTGCTATGTTAAACAGTTCCTCTTCGCATGGATCTAAAAGACCTCTTATAAATAAAGCATGTTCTCCCATAATCTGATTCCAAAACGCTTCCTGTGATGCAGCCTCTCTTCTAATGTTTATATTATCCCTTGATTGTAGTCTTTGAATCAGATGCCTATATAATTTTGCTTCTCTTAGTATATGCTCAATCAAAAGTGGATAATTTAAAGTAAACATCTTGCAACATAATACATCATTCAAAATATTTGATTTAAAGACTATAATCCTATCAAGTAATGTTAATGCTCTTCTATTTAGTGCTGAAACTTTCATTTCTAACCTTGGATGAAAATCATTTCCTGCTACCAAACATTTCTCTGCTTGTGTCAATTTTGTCATAAGTGGAATTCCAGTATAAAACTCCGTCATCTTTTCTGCTTCCAAAGTATATTTAGTAATAAATTCTCCTGATGCAATTGCGTCCCTACTAATTACTCCATTAGCTAAAGCAATACAGTCTTCAAGCAGATTGCCAAATCCTATACGAAGTTCATCTGCCATCTTGCTTTGTTTTTCATCTCTGGGTGTAAAGCCAGTCTGTAAGAAAAACGAATGCTCCATCATAATCCTACCAAAGAACAAATGACTCTCTAGGGATTGTCGGATATATTCCGTCCGTGATAACATAAAAGCCTCCTTAAATTACTATCATCATTCTAAGTTATCATTGGTTCCCTATTATTCTTTAGTATGATACATTATATTAAAGTGCAGGTATATAGTGCATAAATGCATCTTATACCTGCACTTTTCATCTCCATTTATATGCAAATGTCTCTTGAGGGAAGACAATTCGCTCTTTACTAATATCTAACCAGGAAATTGCATTACAATTCCTTCTGCCATCATATCAGCCATTTCCATAGCTTGTGCCTGTATCTCATCAAAACCATTAATAGATTCTGTGAAATTTCCTTCAAGTAAAAGCATAACATTTTCTCCTAACAGTTCCAGATGCTCTTGCATCATTGCACTCCAGTCATCTGCACTCCAATAAGGATTTATGCTATTTAAGAATTCTGCTATTTGATTAGCATTGTCAACCCAGCTTTGCCAGATCGAATCCACCTGTGCAGAATCTCCCATCTTGGCAGCCTCTACAAGTTCTGCAGCTATGGTGATATGTTGCCTAAATAAATTCTCAAATGTCTGGGCGACCTCATCACCGTAAAAAGGACGTAAGGCATTAGCAAAATCAGTTGCATTTCGAAGCAATCTTTCAGTGGAGTTTTGTAGTTCAGGAAGTTCATTTATTATGCCAATTATAACCATCCTAGTCCACAATACATGCTCTCCCCATAACATGCGAAAATAATCTGTTAAGTCGGGTAACATATCATCATCGTCATGATCCATCATATCATCCATCAGATCATCCATTCCGTTATCTATCATATTATCCATCATGTTATTATTGGCTGGATAAGGAGCATAATACTGAAAACCAGGTCGGATTGTTATCACCTGCCCCACTTGAAGATTTCTAGGATCTACATCAGGATTTAATTCCATAAGTGATTCTACTGTAGTATTAAACACCTGCGCTAACATCCAGAAAGTATCATAAGGCCTGATAGTATATCTTATTGTGCCATTCATAATATTTACCATCACCTATACAAAGTTCTATTTTAACTTATGATAATGGGTGATAAAAGGTTACAATCAAATCATAATAAAAATACTCACCGAATTATTTGCTATTAATATAATTTATAAGGCCTTCAGCCTTTATAATTCTTTGCATAAATTCTGGGAAGGCTTGCCCCTTGTATTCTTTTTTCTTTGTTATGTTATAGATAATTCCACTATCAAAATCAACTTCCACCTTATCACCTGCCTCAATCTCTTGTGAAGCTTCTTTGCATTCTATAATAGGAAGTCCGATATTAATGGAATTGCGATAAAATATCCTGGCAAAGGTCTCTGCTATAACACAGCTTATACCAGAAGCTTTAATAGCAATAGGAGCATGTTCCCTTGAGGAACCACAACCAAAATTCTTACCTGCTACCATAATATCTCCTTTTTGTACTCTATCAACAAAATCAGCATCTATATCTATCATACATTTTTCCGCTAGCTCCTTTGGATCAGAGCTGTTCAAATATCTAGCTGGAATTATAACATCCGTATCTACATTATCACCATAACGATGTACCAAACCTGATGCTTTCATATTCTATCACACCTTTCTTTTCTTATAATCCTAGACTAGCCGGTCCAGATATCTTTCCTGTTACCGCACTAGCTGCTGCAACAGCAGGACTTGCCAGATAAATCTCAGAATCCACATGGCCCATACGTCCAACAAAATTTCGATTAGTAGTAGAAACTGCCTTCTCTCCAGCTGCTAGAACTCCCATATGCCCTCCAAGACATGGACCACAAGTTGGAGTACTTACTACTGCTCCTGCTTTTATAAATGTTGCCAATAGGCCTTCTTCCATTGCTTGAAGATATATCTTCTGGGTAGCAGGAAATACTATAAGCCGCATTCCTTTTGCAACTTTTCTTCCTTCCAGAACCTTAGCAGCTATTCTTAAGTCATCTAATCTTCCATTGGTACAAGAACCGATAACTACCTGATCAATATCTATATCCCCTATTTGATCAATTGTGTGTGTATTTTCAGGTAGATGGGGAAAGGCCACAGTTGGCTTAATGCTAGACAAATCTATCTCATAAGTCTTCTCATACTCTGCATCATTATCTGCTTCATATATAGTGTAGGGTTTTGTAGAGTGTTCCTTTATGTACTTAATAGCAAGTTCATCTACTGGAAAAATACCATTCTTGGCTCCAGCTTCTATTGCCATATTGGCTATGGTAAAGCGATCATCCATAGTAAGGTTTGCCACTCCATCTCCAATAAACTCCATAGATTGGTACCTGGCACCATCCACTCCAATCATTCCAATAATATGAAGGATTATATCCTTACCACTTACCCATTTTGAAGGCTTACCCTTAAGGATAAATCTTAAAGCAGAAGGTACCCTAAACCAAGCCTTACCAGTTACCATACCTGCTGCCATATCAGTACTTCCCACTCCTGTAGAAAAAGCTCCCAAGGCTCCATAAGTACATGTATGAGAATCAGCTCCAATAACCACATCTCCTGCTACCACAAGACCTTTCTCAGGAAGAAGGGCATGTTCAATTCCCATTTCACCTATTTCAAAATAATTAGTAATATCATTATCCATGGCAAATTCTCTCATACACCTGCAATTCTCAGCGGATTTTATGTCCTTATTAGGTGTAAAATGATCAGGGACCAAAGCAATCTTATCTCTATCAAAAACTTCCCTCTTATCCAACTTATCCATCTCTTTGATAGCCACAGGAGCTGTGACATCATTACCAAGAACTAGATCCAAATTAGCTTCTATCAGTTCCCCAGCTTTTACATATTCAAGACCTGCATGAGCAGCCAAAATCTTCTGCGTCATTGTCATTCCCATATCCATTCCTCCAAATCTCTATATAATAATATTAAATCTCAGCCACTATTAAATCTCCCATCTTATCAGTTCCAACTAAGGTCTTACCTGGAGACATTATATCAATTGTTCTATAACCTTTCTTTAACACTTCTTTTATTGCACTTTCAAGAACATTTGCTTCCATATCTAGATCAAAAGAATATCTTAACATCATAGCAGATGATAGTATTGTTGCTATAGGATTTGCCTTATTCTGACCGGCAATATCAGGTGCTGAGCCGTGACTTGGTTCATATAAACCTAACTTGGTCTTACCAAGACTTGCACTGGCTAACATACCTATTGAACCTGTAACCATACTGGCTTCATCTGAAAGAATATCACCAAACATATTCTCGGTTAGAATTACATCAAACTGACTGGGATCTCTTACAATCTGCATGGCACAATTATCCACCAACATATGACTAAGCTCTACATCAGGATAATCCTTAGCCACTTCTTCTGTCACCTGTCTCCAAAGTCTGGAGGAATCCAGTACATTGGCTTTGTCTACACTGCAGACCTTTTTCCTTCTCTTTCTTGCTATCTCAAAGGCTTGTCTTGCAATCCTGACTATTTCTTCTTCATTATAAAGCAATGTATCCTTGGCAGTACGAAGTCCATCCACTTCTTTAGTCCACCTATCACCAAAATATAATCCCCCTGTTAATTCCCTCATTACAACAAAATCAAACCCATCACCAATAATCTCATCTTTTAAGGGACATGCCCCTTTAAGCTCTTCAAAAAGAACTGCTGGCCTTATATTTGCAAAGAGGTTTAGGCCTTTACGGATTTTGAGAAGCCCGGCTTCAGGTCTTAGATTAGGAGGTAAACTGTACCAATTAGAAGTACCTACATTTCCTCCTACAGCTCCTAGAAGAACTGCATCACTGTCCTTTGCAGTCGAAAGTGCTTCATCTGTAAGTGGAACCCCATGTGCATCTATGGATACCCCACCCATCAGAACTTCTGTATAACTAAAGTTGTGACCGTATCTAGCTCCTAGAGCATCAAGAACCTTTCTTGTTTCTCTTATAATCTCAGGTCCTATACCATCACCTGGAATAACCGTTATCTTATAATCCATATCAAACTACCCTCCTGAATCTTCTACGTAATTTATGATTAATAATCTATTGTCATTCTATCACATTAGTTGGTATAATAGTAATACATATTAAGAATATGTACTATAACTACACGTTATGGCATTCCATTTACAACTTGGTTATTTTATATGGCATTTATAGAAAAAGAAGGGAGTTATAGGAAGTGAAACAACAATTATCATTATACTATATCTTTAACTGCGTAGCAGAAGCAGGCAACATATCCCATGCTGCCAAGGAGCTATATGTAAGCCAGCCAGCTATTAGCAAGGCTATCTCAAGCCTTGAGGAAAGCATGAATCTTACTTTGTTTGTCAGAAGTTCTAGAGGGGTTAAACTCACCGAGGAAGGAGTACTTCTGTACAAATACACTAAGGAAGCCTTTGATATCTTAAAAAGCGGTGAAGAAAGAATGACAAGGATACAAGAACTAGGAGTGGGACACCTTCGAATAGGGGTAAGTGCCACCTTATGCAAATACGTCCTTCTACCTTATCTTAACTCCTTTTTAAAAGCCTATCCTCATATAAAGATTACTATAGAAAATCAATCTACTAACCATACCCTAAAACAATTGGAAAATGGTTCCCTTGATATTGGATTAGTTGCTAAACCCAAAAATTCTAAGGCATATAACTTCCTATCACTTAAAGCAATTGAAGATATATTTGTATCAACTAGTAGTTATCTTGACAATTTAAAACTTAGGGAGGATGACACAGATATCTTTGCATCTGCTAATATAATGCTTCTTGATAAGGAAAACGTCTCAAGAATGCACATTGAAGAGTATTTTCATGAACATCATATCATTCCCTCACATATACTTGAGGTTAGTAATATGGATCTTTTAATTGAATTTGCAAAGACTGGCCTAGGGGTGGCTTGTGTAATAAAAGAATTTGTATCTGAAGAACTTAATAGGGGTATGCTAATGGAGATTCCCTTAAAAAATCCTATAAATAAAAGAGAGATAGGCTTTTGCTATTCAAAAAATGCCTATCTCTCAGATTCTATGATAAAACTTATTAAATTTATTAGTAAATACTAATTTATCTTGTCGGAGGGGATATATAAGGGGGGATATTTTCAGACAAAAAGTCTTCACTTATATAACATATCTCATCCTTATACATAAAACTTGCAAAGCCATTCTCTATAGATATAACCTCAACAGGCTCTGTATGAACCAAGAATCCCACAATATTATCCTCTTCTGTTGTAGGTGATGACCTAACATTAAGTACAGCTCCATAGGTAGCCAACTTCACATACATGGTCCTAGTCTCATTAATAAGCTCAGAATCCTCTTCTTCATCAGAAGTATCAGTTGGTTCATCCATATCTTCATTATCGGATAAATCAAATTCATCTTCAGTAAAGGCAGGAGGCTGTGTGGGTATAAAATTAGTCTCCTGATCATTAGCTTTACAAGCCACAAAAACCAATACAGATAATCCAATTATAAGAAACATTAACTTGTTTTTCATCAAAATCACTCCAACCATCCTTAACTACACTAACTAATCTTGCATCCTTTCGATGCCTTTATTATCATATCATATTTGATCCAGACTTCCAACACTCTATTTATTTTTTTGACAAAAAATTTGAGTGCTCTAATCTAGTGTAGTTAGATGGTAAGTTTATAGATTTTCATTCTTTAATCCATCCAGTATATTCTCTTTACCTATTTTACCCATGGAATAGATCATACTTATAAATACCACAAGAAAGACACTTATAACACTTATCAAAATACTATTAATGGGAAGATAGAACTTCATATCCACCCCACTATTAATACTTTTATATATAAGGTAGGTTACAGCTATTGATACTGGAAGTCCATAAAGCAAGGCCTTGAGTCCGTAGAATATACATTCATAGTTAAGCATTTTATTAAAGCTATGTTTTGTCATTCCTACAGATTTTAACATGGCAAATTCCCGTCTTCTGAGGTTTACATTTGTAGATATCGTGTTAAATACATTTGCTATGGTAATCAAAGTTATCAGAACAATAAAACCATAGGCAAATACATTTATAATAGTAATAATATTTCTATTAACCTGTATCCGCTCTGCAATATTAAAGACGCTTAGATTATCAGACATATCTTCATCTTTTATAAAGATTTTCTTTATACTCTCTTCTGCTGCCATTGGATCTTTTGCTGATACAAACATCATTTCTGTATTCCATATATTCTTAAACTTAGAATAGACACCATCCAATTGACTTTCATCTATAATCAAAGATAAAGCATTAAAATTATTGTAATCACTTAATCCAAATGGGGCTAGGGAAGTAAATTCCCCTATATTAACTTCCAACTCCTCATTGGAATCATCCTCATCCATATATTCCACCACCAATGAAGTAATGGAACGATCTTTTAGTAGTGCCACATTATTATAACGCTCTTCATCTATGTTAAAATAATGCTGTTTGTCAATGACAACAACTGAAGGACTTTCTAATCCTATCTCCTTCATATAATCTGTAAATGTATCATGGTCTATAAAGTTAAAGACTATCTCTACATTAAGATCTTCTCCGTCATTTACCATGCCGTACTCAACCATTCTTTCATAGTGGATATCATTAACATGTTTCCTTTCAATATTAGCACTTGCATACATTCTTTTTACAATAGAGCCTTGTTTAATATCATCCAAGTCCAGAATGTCTTTATAAATACCTTTATCTATCTCCTTACTCTGATTGTTTTTAAAATTATAAAAAACAAGATCATAATCGGCATTTTCATAAACATTCTCTACACTATCCTTAAGATACATTCCAAATGCCGAAGCAGATACGAATAATACCACGCTTATGAAAAGAGATACAACAGTGCTTCTATAACGACGGCGGTTACGCTTTAAATTCTTTAAGGCCAAATCACCTTCTAATCCAAACAATTTTCTTGTAAGCTTTGATGTCTTTACCTTCCTTGCTGTTAACTTTATATCAGTTGTCTGCCTAATAGCATCCATGGCAGATATCTTCTTACTACGGCTTGCTGGTATAAATGCTGATATAAGAATGGTAACTAAAGCTATTAGCCCTGCAGCAATTACTGACCCTACAGATACTGACAAGGATAAGACAACCGAATAATCATTAAGGAGAAAACTTGATAGCTGATTCCTTAAAAGGTATAGTGTAGTGCCTATTCCACCAATACCTGCTATGATTCCTAATGGAATACCAAGCCCAGCTATAACCAAAGCTTCAAAGAATACCGAATTTCTTCTTTGTTTTGCAGTAGCACCAACAGATGAAAGCATGCCAAATTGCTTTACCCTCTCGCTAAGTGATATGGAGAAGGAATTATATATAAGAGATACTGAACCTAACATAATCAGAGCTATCAATATACCACCTAAGCTATATAAGACCATATTAAAGCTATCCATGTCACTTATTCCCATATACCTTAATAAATCGGAATTATAACTATACTCTTCAATATTTAAGTCTTTTGCAATACTCTCAACTAGCTTCAAAGTGCTTCTTGGTCTACCTACCTTCACATAAGCGTCTAATCCTACCCTCACTATATCTTCATTATTCATATTAGTAATCAATGTATAACCGGGTTCTGAATATGATTCTAACGTATATGATAGCCTTTTCATTATTCCTACAACTGTATAGGTTCTACTTTCTTTAATATCTAAGGATTCAAGAGCCTGATCATTTTCATCTCTAACATAGAATTTCAGATCATTTACAATAGTTCCATCATCTACTACCCTATCTCCAATATCTAAAACTAATTTATCACCTATCTTATATTCAACCCCACCATTGGATTTAGTATGCTCTGGAATCAAGACTTCATCACTATTTTGGGGCAAGCTTCCCTTGACCAATCTTATGGGTAGTAGGTCGTAAGCCTTTTCATCAACTTCCATAAGGCGAAAATAGGGCTTACTGTTATTGATACTACCATCAAACATTGCATAGCCTAAGTTATGTGTAATGGCCACTTCCTCAAGTTTATTGTGGTCTTTAAGGGACATATAGGCTTCCTCATCAATATTGTAGAAGGAACCATGCCATTCCCCTTCATCTGCTATAGTGTAATCAATAATATAACTTTGTAGACTAGAGATAAATGTAGTAACAGCCGTAAACATTGATGTAG
>JAAYNY010000220.1 GCA_012520635.1 Clostridiales bacterium
GTAGTTAGTCATCATGATGTCCTACGTTCTGTATACCGTAATGGCCAATTGATTATCTTAAGTAAAGAAGAAAGCTTATTATTTGACTTTGAGGCAATCACAGTAAATGAGCCTATAGCTAGTCAAATAGAAAAAGAATGTAACAGAATTCAGCAAAGCATTGATCTAGAGAAGGGTCCACTTGTGAAGGCGGCCTTATATAAGGCGGAGAGTAAAAATTATATCTTCCTTTGCATTCATCATCTTCTGGTTGACAGTGTTTCCTTTGAAATTATTGGAGAGGATCTAAGTTTAGTACTTACACAGCTTAGGCAGGGAACACCTATAGCTTTACCACAAAAGACTGCTTCATATCTAGAGTGGGGAGACTATTTGGAGGATTATCGAAACTCTTCAGATAAGGAAAGAGAGCTGGATTATTGGAAGAAGCTATCAATAGAAGCCCAAGGGGCAAGCCTTGATACCTATGGTCTAAGAAGTCCTGATGGAAATAATGGATATTTTGATGAGCTTACAGGAGAGCTTAGTAGTGAGGATACCAATAATTTATTATATAAGTCAGGAAAGGCATTTAATTCAGAAGTCAATGACCTATTAATTGCAGCACTGGGTTTATGTATCCGAAAATTAACTGGACAGGATAAATTGACGGTTTGGATGGAGGGCCATGGAAGGGAGCAACTTCACAAGACCATAGATCTTGATCGTACGGTTGGGTGGTTCACCAGCCTTTATCCAATTGTAATTCCCTGTGAATTGAATATTGAGAAGGGTATAGTATCCACCAAGGAAACCATAAGAAGAGTTCCGAATCATGGTGCAGGATACGGTGTTTTGAATGAAATAGATAGGATTGATAAATGCATCTGCTTTAATTATCTTGGTAGTATAATAAATGAAAACATTGATGAAGAAATGGCAGCAAGTATTGGCAGAAGCATAGCAAAAGAGAATCGTTTCATCCATAGTATCAATTTAGAGGCATACGTCTCTGGTGAAACTATGAAATTATCTCTAATCTATGATTCGGAAAAATATCATTCAGAGGATATGAAACAATTGCTAACCTTATATATGAGTTCCCTTTGTGAGCTGGTTGATTTTTGCTCCACCAGGGATTATGTGGTTAAAACTGCCTCCGATTACGGTGCTTTAGATTTGGAAGAGATGGAACTTAATGAAATTATATCGATGCTTGAATAAAAAAAATAGGAAATGGGGAATATTTTATGAATAAAGTGATTAAATCCATACATAAATTAACTCCAATGCAGGAAGGTATGCTGTTTCATCGCATGCTAGATGAAAAGTCATTTAACTATTTTCTTCAGAATACATTCTGGGTAGAAGGCAAGATAGAGATGGATAAGATTCGGATAGCATTAAGTTTGGTTAGCTATAAGCATGAAGCTTTAAGTGCCGCTTTTGTAATTCCAAAATCTTCTGGTATTCCAAGGCAAGTATTTATAGAAAACAGGGAAATTGAATGTAAATATATTGAGACTGACACATTAGATACAGACATTTTTATAGAAAAAATAAAAAAAGAGGATATGGAAGCGGGTTTTGATTTGCAAAAGGATTCACTTGTAAGGTTGCAGGCTGTTTACTTTAGCAAATTGAATAAATTCCTACTAATGTTTAGTAATCATCATATTATTATGGATGGATGGTGCATATCCCTTATCTTTGGAGATTTAATGCGTTATTACTCCATGTTAATGGAAGGTATGACTTATGAGGATATAAAGCAGTTAGTGACGGAAGAGAAAAGAACCTCTTCAAAATATGGGGAATATTTAACTTGGTTGGAAAAACAAGATAAAGAAGCTGCTTTATCTTATTGGACAAATCTACTTAAGGATTATGAATTTGTAGCTGAAATACCGGTAATCAATGAAGCCAAACCAGTTGAGGAACAGGTGGAATACGGTAGCATTTCCTTGTCACAAAAGGAAACAGATAAGGTTAAAGAAATAGCTAGAACTTGTAATGTAACAATAAATAATATATGCGAATCTATCTGGGGAATTATATTACAACAATATAATTTTACTGAAGATGTTGTATTTGGTAAGGTTGTATCAGGAAGACATGTTCCAATTAGTGGAATTGAGGAAACAGTTGGGCTTTTTATTAATACAATTCCATGTAGAATACAGTGTAGCAAGGATACAACTTTCAGAGAATTATTTTTGCAGACAAAAAAACAAGGTATCTCATCAAATGAATATTCATACTGTTCCTTGGCAGAAATCCAAAATTCAAGCCTATTAAAAGCAGATTTAATAAAGTGCTTATTTGTCTTTGAAAATTATGAGGCTGCCCAAGAAGGAAACGACTTACTTCAGGTTCAGATGGAATCTTCACGAGAACAGACAAACTATGATTTGAACGTGGTATTTTATGAGCAAGATGAGGAATTATCTGTAGATTTACTATACAACCCAAGCCGTTATTCAAAAAAGGAAATGGCTGTATTATTAGAACGTATAAAAAAAGCACTATTAAATATTAATAATCCTGATAGGAAGGTAACTGACCTTGAGCTTATTCTCGAAGAGGAAGAAATCAAAATTTTACAAGACTTTAATAATACAAAAACCGACTATAACAGACAGGCCACTCTTGTTGAGCTATTAGAATTCCAGGTAGAAAGAAATTCTAATAGGATAGCCCTTGCTTATGAGGAGAGTAAGTTGACATATTCACAACTTAATGAAAAAGCCAATGGACTAGCCCATAAGCTTCGTGATATGGGTGCAGGCCCTGATAAGCATGTTATGATTATTGCAGAAAGAAGTCTTGAGGTAATTATAGGGATGTGTGCAGTTTTAAAATCTGGTGCAGCATATGTTCCTATAGCACCATCTTATCCAGATGAGAGAATTAAGACAATAATACAAGACTGCCAACCTGTGGCTATATTAGTTTGCGAGAGGGAGATATCATCAGTTGTACCTGTGATAGATTTATGGGATCCAACTGTATTTGACGGCTGTTTGGATAACCCTGTAAGGGTTAATTCACCCCATGATTTGGCTTATATTATGTATACATCAGGTACCACAGGAGTACCCAAAGGAGTAATGGTTGAGCAACAAAACGTAGTCAAACTTGTAAAAGGGATTGATTACTTTGAACTTAACGAAGATACTGCTCTTTTGCAGGCAGGACAAATATCCTTTGATGCATCCACCTTTGAGATATGGGGGTCACTTTTAAATGGAGGAAGAGTTCATCTTGTTAGTCAAGAAACCTTATTTAATTCAGATACTTTAAAAAAATATATTATAGACAATAAGATTAATACGTCATTTTTAATAACAGCTCTCTTTAATCAACTTGTTCATAATGATATATCTATATTTGATAGCTTAAGTAGTGTGGTTTTTGGTGGAGAAGTTGCATCAGAGAAGTATGTATATACATTACATGAGCATAATAAAAAAATAAAACTAATTAATGGATACGGACCCACTGAAGCTACGACCTTTGCTAGTACACATCAAATAGACCACATACGAAAAAAAGTCCCAGTAGGAAAACCCATATCCAATACATATATTTATATTCTTAATAATAAAAGACTCTGTGGTATTGGAATGTCTGGGGAAATATGTATAGCAGGGGATGGTCTAGCAAGAGGATATCTAAATGACCCTAGCTTAACGGCAGAGAGATTTATTGATAACCCTTACGGAGAAGGACGAATGTATAGGACAGGTGATTTGGCAAGGTGGCTTCCGGATGGGAATATTGAGTACATTTCACGAATAGATGATCAGGTTAAGGTAAGAGGATACCGTATCGAACTTGGGGAAATCGAAAGTGCTATATTAAGAATTGATCATATAAAAAATTGTTCAGTCATTGTTAAAAGCAACTCTATAGGAGAGAAGGCTATCTTCGCATATTTCGTAGCAGATAAGAAAATTAATTACACAGAAGTAAGAGAACATTTAGAAAAACTATTACCAGAGTATATGGTTCCTTCTTACTTTATGCAAGTTGATGCCATACAATTAAGCAGCAATGGCAAAGTGGATAAGCGAGCCTTGCCTGACATCGAGATAAAAACGGAAAGAGATTTTATTGCACCTAGGACAAAAACAGAAGAAATAATATCCAACATATTTTATGAAATACTTTCAGCAAATAAGGTTGGAGTTAAAGATAGCTTTTTTGAACTGGGAGGCCATTCTTTACGAGCAACAAGACTTATTAATAAAATTGAAGAGCAATTAGGAAAGCATTTGGAACTTAAGGATGTATTCGTCAATGATACAGTGGAGAAACTAGCTGCCTTAGTGGATCAGCGTCCCTTTATGGAATATGTACCTATTCCAGAGGCAAAGAAGAAGGAATATTATCCAATGTCATCCTCTCAAAAAAGAATCTTTTTATTGTGTCAGATGGATTCAACAGGTGTTTTGTATAATATGCCACAAAGTATGAGGATAAGAGGAAAAGTAGATCCTGTCAAAGTAGAAAAAACCTTGCAGATATTAATGGAGCGGCATGAAATCTTAAGGACTGAGTTTTCATTAGTTGATGGGGAGCTAGTTCAGATAATAAATCCTTGGGTTAAGGCAGAATTTGAATATATAGAGGATGAGATTACAGACGAAAACACATTAATGAAACAGTTTGTAAGACCCTTTAATCTTTCCAAGGCGCCACTTATTCGTATATGTCTAATAAAGAGAAGTGATTACTGGCTTTTGATGATAGATATACATCATATAATTGGTGATGGAATGAGTATGGGTATATTTGTCCATGAGTTTTCTAGGATTCTTATGGGAAAAGAATTACAGCCTTTAAGAAGACAATATAAGGATTATAGTGAGTGGATGAGAAGCAGGGACTTATCAAAGCAAAAAGAATTCTGGTTGAAAGAATTTGAAGGATCAATACCAACCCTGGACATGCCTTTGGATTTTACTAGGCAACAAGAACAAAGCTATAATGGAGCTACAGCAGAAGCCCAGACAGAAGAAACTCTGTTAAGTCAGGTGAAAGAGCTGGCTCAAAAAACAGAGACAACAGAATTTATGGTACTTTTGTCAGCACTAATGATACTACTGTCAAAATACTGTAGGCAAGAGGATATTGTTGTTGGAAGTGCCATTTCTGGTAGAACCCACAAGGATACAGAAAGTATTCTAGGTGTCTTTGTTAATACAATAATGTTAAAGGGACATCTGGATAATAAAAAGACATATAGAGAATTTCTTGGGGAAATAAAAGATTTTACCCTTAAGGCATATGAGAATCAAGACTATCCATTTGATGAGCTGGTGGAATTATTAGACACAAATAGGGATATGTCCAGAAATCCATTGTTTGACGTTATGATGATATTACAAAATAACGAAGAACATATATTTGATTTACCTGATGCTCAAGTTGAATATATAAAACACCCAAATCAGATAGCTCAATTGGACTTGAATTTTATAATTCTTGAGATGGAAAGAAGATATAAAATAGAACTTGAGTACTGTAGTGATTTATATAGTAAAAAAAGTGCGGAGAGGATTTTAAAACATTATATTTGGATTCTTACTCAGATAAGTAAAAAACCTCAGCTTTTGCTAGGAGAAATAAATGCTCTTACTGAGACTGAGGAAGATATGATTCTTCATGAATATAATAATACTTCTGTAGAATTATGTGAAGATTATACAATCATGGATCTGTTCGAGCAGCAGGTAGAAAAAAACCCATTAAATACTGCTATTGTATATGAAGGGCAGAATCTGACATACAGGGAATTTAATCAGAAGGCAAATGCACTGGCACATAGACTTATTGAAATTGGTATAAAGCCCAATGATTTTGTTGCCATATGTTCAGAACGAAGTATAGAGATGATGATTGGTATATTTGGGATATTAAAAGTTGGTGCTGCCTATGTGCCAATAGATCCAGAATATCCAGAGGAGAGAATCAAGTACATATTATCGGATTGCAAACCAAAAGCTATCCTATTAAATAAATATAAAATCGACACTGATATTGTTACATTAGATCTTCAATGGGATGAAACATATATAGAACAGTATGATAACCCTAAAAGAGAAATTACATTAGATAATCTAAGCTATTGTATTTATACCTCAGGTACCACTGGAAAGCCAAAAGGAGTCATGAATAAGCATAGGGGTACTTTGAATTTAATAACTTGTTTGCAAAGGCAGTATCCTCTAAAAGCAGGAGATGGAATCTTGCAAAAGTCATCATTTGCATTTGACTTTTCAGTTAGTGAAATCCTATGGTGGTGTATTAGTGGAGCAAAACTTGTTCTTTTAAAAGCCCAAGGTGAGAAGGATACTCTTACAATATTAGAAACTATAAAAGAAAATAAGGTGAATGTAATAACCTTTGTTCCTTCCATGTTATCAGTTTTTCTTTCAAGCCTAGACGGTCATGATGAATTGATTTCAATGGCAAGGGATTTGAAGTATTGCCTATCATGTGGGGAAGCACTTAATGTGGAGGTTTCTAATAAGTTCTTTGATATTTTTAGGTCGGCAGGTTCTCAGGCTAGGCTTATCAATCTTTATGGTCCCACGGAAGCAAGTGTATTCGCTTCATTTTATGAATGTGTACCTAATGCTTCTAATGTGCCCATAGGAAAACCACTTGATAACTACCAATTATATGTTCTTGAAGGGGAAAAATTATGTGGAGTAGGTATTCCTGGTGAAATATGTATAGCTGGATATGGACTGGCCGCAGGCTACTTGAATCAAGAGGAGTTAACAAATGAGAAGTTTATTGATAACCCGTATGGTAAAGGTAAATTATATCGTACTGGAGACCTAGCTAGATTGAATGATATGGGAGAGATGGAGTATATAGGAAGGCTAGATGAACAGGTAAAGGTTCGTGGCTATCGAATTGAACTTGGTGAAATAGAAAGAGCAATAAGAAAGCAGGAAGATATTAAAGGATGTGCAGTAATATGCAGAACAGATAAACAAGGAGATAAAGCAATATATGCCTATTTTGTATCCGACAAGGAGATTTATATCCCTAGTTTGAAGGACAGCTTAAGAGATCTGCTTCCAAATTATATGATTCCATCTTACTTTATGCAAATTGACAATATACCTATTACAGTTAATGGAAAGCTGGATAGTAAGGCCTTGCCTATTATTGAAAGTAAGCATCAAGAAATCTATCTTGCACCTAGAAGTGAGACTGAGGCGGTACTGTGTAAAGCATTTAGTGAAACTCTATCTGTGGCACAGGTAGGAGTAAATGACAATTTCTTTGAGCTTGGTGGAGATTCTTTAAAAGCAGTACGAGCCATCTCTAAAATTAGAGATTATGGTTATAAGACTAATTTAACTGACATTATGCAGTATCAGGTCATATCTTCTATTGCACCTAGATTAATAAAACTTAAAAATAATCTTGGAAGGGAGATAGATACATTAAAGATCTCAGAAGGTGTTCTGGGAGAGCTGGCCTTATCAGAAAGTATGGATGAAGAGGTTTCTCAATTACTAGATAAGGCAATTCATATGCTTAATCAGTATAGTGAAGAGGCATTATCTATGCCATATAAGGATTATCCACTTACCGGAATGGGCCTTATGTCTTATGAATTTGGTATTAGGAATATGCTTATGCAGATTCCTCTATATGGAGACCTTAATCAAGAATTAATAAGCAAGGCCTGGTCCAAAGTAGAGGAAAGTATGGACGTCTTTAGAAGTAGTATTTCTATGAATACAAAGGAGAATTTTGTCCGTATATATGATTATATTCCTAAAGAACTGCCATATATAGATATAAGCGGTAGCACTCTGACAGAAAAAAGAGAGTTTATGGCAAATATTATTAAGTTAATGGATTGCTATGAAAATACTCAGGTGTACACGACAAATCACTTGGCATTTCAAGTGCTAGTGGTGAGGTTTGGTGATGAGGAATATAGACTTATTATAACTTGTTCTCATCTGCTTTGTGATCGATTTAGTGTGGAGATTATAAAAGCAAGGCTTAAGGAGGCATTAAGTAATCAGGATCTTTGTTTTGAAAAAATCTCATATGCTGATATTTGTTCTTTGCTTAATAATATGTACACAGATGTTACGGAAAATAGAATTATAGAAAAACTATCATTAAATGAATATGATAAGGGTTTAAAGAACTTTTTGCAGATGAACAAAGGAAGAGTTCTTAGAAATATGAGATTTCATTATAAATCTGAAAGTTTTAAACTGCTTTCTGATGAGCGACAGTATGAAATCTCACAGCAAGCCTTTCTTAAGGCGATTAAATTCACTTATTATTATACAGATATACCAGTATTGTTATTACATATGGCAAGGAAGAACAAACATAAAGATTTATTTCACCATGTTGGAGAATTTCTTGATCTGACCCCCATTTTGATAAGAAAAGATTATGATGGGATGATAGATACATTGGCTAAAGAAAGTCTCTTGTTTAAGCAAGATCAAAACTTGTATTTTGCTTCAGTGCTAATGGGAAGTGAAAGTGATAGATATCCTGAGATAAGACAACTCTTTCAAACTTATATGAAGGATATGGATAAGATATTGATAGTAAATCATACAGGTGTAATAAAGAACGGGGATAATTTAATTGAGACTGGCTTGGATGAGAACTTTACCAATATTATCGATATAAGTCTTTTTGATGATGGTTTCCTTATGAATGTTCCAGTTGAGGATGGAAGACAGACTGAGATGGAAAAATTATTAACTGCTTATTTAGAACAAGGAGAGTGACGGAGTGAATAGAAAAAAAGTGTTTCTTTTACCTTATGCAGGAGGGTCTTCTATTGTTTATTATAAGTTGACAAAGTTGCTCTCTGATGATCTGGAAGCAGTAAGTGTTGAACTGGCTGGAAGAGGAATGCGGATTAATGAATCTTTATATCATAATATTGATGAGGCAGCAGAGGATATAGCAGAGTTTATTGGTGAAAATATTGAAGATTCTCAGTATGGTATATTCGGCCATAGTATGGGGGCTCTACTAGCATTCGAGGTTTATTATAAGCTTAAGGAGAGAAAGGTTCCTTTACCTGGGCATATCTTCTTTTCAGGAAGGAGTGCTCCCCATATAAAGCATCGTCGAATCTATGTAGAACGATATAGCGACCATTTGTTTTTAGATTTAGTTTCTTTATATGGTGGCTTGCCTAAAGAAATGTATGATGACCAAATAAAAGAGAAATTTCTTCCTATTTTAAGAGCGGATTTTAAGATGATTGATGAATATGAATATATAGATAAGATGATAAAAATTCATTGTGATATCTCTGTATTATATGGGGAAAAAGATTTTAGCGTTGATAATAAAGCAGTAGAGGAATGGGATAAACATACAAATGGAAAGGCTCATATATATTGTTTTCCAGGAAATCATTTTTACCTTAATGATGAATATGATAATATCGCAAAAATAATAAAAGATACCATTATATAATGCTGGCTTTTGTAGAGGAGAAAAGGAAGAATGAAATGCGAAAAACAAATGTGTAAAATGCAATTCTTCAACAAGAATAAAATAAATCTTTTTATAACTATTATTACGCAAATTATTATTGCCGCCTTATATGTTTCACTAGCTTTTTTGATTATGACGGCTATTGAAGTAATGGAATTTTCTGATTTATCTAAGTTTAAGGTGGAGGCAATCTTCTCAGTAGTGCTTGTAACTGTCTACGGAATAATTGGCCTGATTAATAGAACCTTTAGAAATAGATTCATAAAGCGGGGCTTATCCCAGTTTAAAGCATATATATTTAAAAAAATACTTGGGAAATCCATAGGGGAGTTTAGTAATGCCTCTTCCGGTAAAATAATTAGTACCTTTTATAATGACTTAGGATCTATTGAAATCAATTATTTAAATGGAACTATACAGCTGGTATATATGCTGGTTATGCTTATGATGGCAATTGCCGCCATGTTTTATCTTAATGTATTATTAGCTACATTTACAGTTCTTGCATGTTTTATTCCAGTTGTATTTTCATTGATTTTTGGTAAGCGATTAATAAAAAAAGAACTAAAAACCTCAGATGAAAGTGAGAGCTTTGTAGATCAAGTAAAGGATTTGATTAATGGTTTTACTATAATTAAGAGCTTTAAAGCTGAGAAGGAGGTTAATGCTCTTTTTGAAAAACAAAATTTTACTCTGGAGGAAGCCAAGCAGGAAAGACGTGATACCAATGATACACTAAAAATAGCTAGTGAAATTTCTACCATTATCATGATAAGTGTTATCTTTGTAGTTGGTCAGTATCTTGCTGCCTATAAAAATATTATCTCAA
>JAAYNY010000030.1 GCA_012520635.1 Clostridiales bacterium
ATTAATATTCTACCCTGTTTATCAACTTGGCATGCAGCTGCACCAGCCATAAAATAACGTTGTAATTGTCTAGCTTCTTTAGTACCAGGTAGAGTCTTAAGTTTTTCAATGAATACTTGCCATTCGGAATTTGGATATACAAAAAGACAACCATCAAGACCTTGGGTGATAACAAACTCCTCACCTAAATCTTCCCTAAACTTGGATGGTATAATAATTCTTCCTTTTGCATCAAGCGTATGATCAAATTCACCCATAAACATAGGCAGCACCCACTTTTCTATTTAGTGGTGATTACTTAGCTACCACTTTTCTGGTCTCTAGCACCACTTCTCACCACTTCACTCCACTTCTATGCTTATTTTATTATATAAATGGGAATATAGCAAGTAGAAAACAAAAAAATAAAAGCACAGAAGATCCCATTTCACTAGGAAATCTGAGCTTTTATTGCACTTGTTTCACAATATCTTGTTGAATATGCTATAAATCGAACAAATTATGTCAATATATAGACCAAATAAAATTACATGGTAATTTAGTCCTATTTTGTCAGTTTCTTTATATATTTACTGTTTTACAGCTTTTCTTCTTTTATAAATGATTAGTCCTAATGAAATTATAAACATTAGGGAGGCTATTAATTGGGATATAGGAATGGATGTTCCCCATAAAAACAATTGATCTGTCCTAAGTCCTTCAATCCACAATCTACCAAGGCCATAACCTGCCATATATAAAAGCATAATTTCTCCATCAAATTTCTTATGCTTAGTACATAAGATAAGTATTATTAACAATACAAGGTTCCATAGAGATTCATATAAAAAGGTTGGATGAACTTGGATATACTCAGCACCATCAAGTAACACAGTGTTATTTCTAATCTCCATAATACGTTCATATGCCGCTTCCTTACCTGCGAACTTTTCCTGCAAACTAATTATAGGCATCTTAAAGTCATATGATACATCCCTAATATCTAATTGCATGGCAAAAATACTATCAGTATACTTTCCAAATGCCTCTCTGTTAAAGAAGTTACCCCAGCGACCTATTATCTGACCAGTCACAAGGCCTATACAACCAGTATCCGCCAAAAGCCAAAAGGAGTATTTTCTAACCTTACAAAAAATCAGTGCACTTAAAATTGCTCCAAATATTCCTCCATAAATCATCAATCCCCCACTTCGAAAATTAAATATCTCCAGAGGATTATCAACAAATTCATCAAGGGAGAATAATACATAGCCCAGTCTTGTAAAGATAACGGATACAATAATAGCTATCAGTGCAAAGTCAAGATATAACTCAGTACTTTGACCGGTCCTCTTAGCCATCCACTCCGCTATAAGCCATCCGCATAACATTCCAAAGCCTATAACCATTCCATAAAAGGCAATATGAAAACCAAAAACCTCTATGCCAGATGATACATTAGAAAATTCAATTCCCAAATTAGGAAATCTTATGTTTGTCAAAATTGTGCCGTCAAGTAATATCCCCATTCATATTCACCACCCTCATCTTATTTTTGATAAAATTATTTAAACATTAAATCTAAACAAAATCACATCTCCGTCCTGAACCACATACTCCTTACCCTCAGATCTAACTAGTCCCTTTTCCCTAGCAGCGTTGTAGCTTCCACACTCTACCAGATGATCATAACTTACAATTTCAGCACGGATAAAACCTCTTTCAAAATCATTATGAATCTTACCTGCCGCTTGAGGAGCCTTGGTTCCTACCTTAATGGTCCAAGCTCTTATTTCTTTTGGTCCTGCTGTTAGATAGCTCATTAATCCAAGTATTTTATAACTTTCCTTAATTAACTTCTCAAGACCTGATTCTTTAAGTCCAAGTTCCTCAAGGAACATTTTCTTTTCTTCATCATCAAGTTCTGCTATCTCTTGCTCAATCTGGGCAGATATAACAAAGACTTCTGAGTTCTCATTTGAGGCAATCTCCTTAACCGCATTAACATATGAATTTCCCTGACCATCATCTACTAGATCTTCTTCTGTAACATTAGCTGCATAAATAACCGGTTTTATAGTAAGCAGATTATAAGTTGATATAAGCTCTAATTCTTCCTCATCTGTGGTAAATGTCTTAGCCATTTTTCCATCTTCTAGATGTGCTTTTAGTCTTTCAAGCATCTGCAACTCAGCTGCTAGTTTCTTATCATTCTTTGCACCCTTAGCAGTTCTACTAATTCTTCTTTCTAAAAGCTCTATGTCGGAGAAAATCAGTTCAAGATTAATTGTTTCTATGTCTCTCTTAGGATCAACAGAACCGTCAACATGAACTATATTGGTATCATCAAAACAACGAACCACATGAACGATTGCATCAACCTCTCTGATATTAGAAAGAAACTGGTTACCAAGTCCCTCTCCTTTTGAAGCCCCTTTTACAAGACCAGCAATATCCACAAACTCTATTATGGCTGGTAATACTTTTTCTGAATTATATATTCCACGTAGTACCTCCAAACGTTCATCAGGTACTGTTACAACTCCTACATTGGGGTCAATTGTACAAAATGGGTAGTTTGCAGATTCAGCTCCTGCCTTTGTAAGTGAATTAAAAAGTGTACTTTTTCCAACATTGGGTAAACCTACTATGCCTAATTTCATATACTTAAATCCTTCTTTCTCTTATGTCAATCCTTGGTTTCAAAAACCATCAGGATTCCTTTATTAAATTCAACTATGCCTTCACTCTCTATGATCTCATTACTAATCCCAAGACTACTTCCTGCCTTAAGTATTACTGAGTCTAGGGGATACTTAAAACCTCTTAAGCTTAGTCCTTCAACTTGATTAGTATAAGGTATCAGAGATATATAGTCTCCATATTGCATGTCTTTTTTTATTATAAAGTTATGATTTCTTAAATAAATCCTATTATTTTTATCTATTATTTTTATATCTATTTTATGATTTATTGCATTTCCTAGAAGTCCTATATTGGCCATGGTATGATCCATCCTACTTCCAGTGGCTCCTACAATATCAATCCTTGTAGGATTATAGTCAAGAGCCAAATCCAATGCGATTTCTGTATCAGTTTTATCCTTTTTTGATGGAAATCTTTTTATAGGGGTGGTACCTGTCTCATATTTTGATAAGAGCTTAGGAGAAATCGAATCAAAATCACCAAGAATATGATCAATTGAAAGCTTCAACTTATCAGCTGCAAGCAAACCACCATCTGCTACTATTATTCTGGAATACTCTTCCTCTGATACCAAAGCTTCCAGTAATATTTCATCTACTAATCCCCCAGTAATAATTAAAATACTACTATCCATCCATTACCTCATTTTCTTTTTTGAATGACCTAAATGCCTGATTAAATCTATCAATATTATCTCTAATATCTCCTCCAAAGACAGAAGTTCCAGAAACTATAACATTAGCACCGGCTTTTAGGACTTCATTAACATTGTCTTGTGTAATTCCGCCGTCCACTTCTATATCAAATGTGGCATTGGCTTTTAATGCTTTTTCTTTTAAGTCCCTGATTTTTTGCAAGGTGTTAGGAATAAAAACTTGTCCACCATAACCAGGGTTTACACTCATAATAAGCACCATGTCTATATCATGTAATATATAATCCAAAGTGTTTAAGCTGGTTGATGGATTTAGTGATACTCCTGCTTTTAAGCCCAGGTCTTTTATTTGATGTATTGTTTTATGCAAATGAGTACAAGCTTCAGCTTGTACTGTAATTATATCAGCTCCAGCATCTTTAAATTCTTGGATCATTCTAATGGGCTCTTCTACCATCAAATGAACATCAAAAACAAGCTTGGAATTCTTTCGTATGGAAGTAATAATCGGAGATCCAAAGCTAATACTAGGTACATAACTTCCGTCCATTACATCTATATGCAGGTATGGAACACCTGCTTCTTCAATTATCTTAACCTGCTTTCCTAGTATAGAAAAGTCTGCTGCTAATATAGATGGCGCTAGTTTTATCATAGTTTCCTCCAATCTTACGAAGAACTACTAATTGGGTCGTCCTCCTAAAAATCTGTCTATTTAACTGTTTATTAGATCTAATATCTTTTAATATCCTTTAATTCATTATAAAAAGCCTTATAATTATCATATCGGATGCTGCTTATCTTGCCCTGTTGAAGTGCTTCTTTAACAGCACAGCCTGGCTCATTTAAATGCACACATCCGATAAAGCGACAATTGTCATCGTAATCATTAAATTCAATAAAATAATTCTTTAGTTCCTCTTTTTCCAATTCATTTATATAGAGGGAACTAAAGCCTGGGGTATCCATCACATAGGTATCATTCTCTATATAAATAAGCTCAGAATGCCTTGTGGTATGTTTGCCTCTTTTAATCTTCTCACTGACCTGGCCTACTTCCATCTTAGCCTCTGGTTTTAACAAATTAATCAGAGAGGATTTACCTACACCTGATGGTCCTGCAAGTACAGTTGTTTTCCCATTAAGAATCTTACTTATAGTAGATAATCCATCATTTTGAAGGACACTAATACTTATCACCTCATACCCACTACGCTTGTAGATATCTATTAATAAGCTCATGTCTTTTTGATGGACAATATCATTCTTATTAAAGCAAACAACGGTATTTACATTTTGTCTTTGCATCATAACCAAGAAACGATCCAAGAGATTTAAATTAGGCTCAGGCTCAGCCGCGGCAAATATGACCAGAGCTTGGTCAACATTTGCCACAGCGGGCCTAATAAGTTGATTTTTCCTAGGAAGGATATTGGTAATAATACCCCTTCCTGTAAGTGAATCATCGGTATCTATCTCTACGTCGTCTCCTACAAGGGGTTTTATATTCTGATTGCGAAAGATTCCTTTTGCCTTACATTCATAGGTAAAATTCTCTTTCGGCACATGAACATAATAAAATCCTGCTATACCTTTGATTATTTTGCCCTTCAAACTATTCCTCCACTGCTTCAAACTCTACAATCCATACATAAGGATTATCATTGGGATTGAGCCTAAATACTTCTCCGTCCACATACATTTTTACAGCACCGATGGAATCGCTTTCACTATCAACATTAACGCTGAGAGGGAAATCATTTCTGGTTAAGGACTCATTATAGTAAATCTCAGTTCCATAACCATCTTGTTCTAACTCTAGTATTATCTCAGCTGTACCATCAGGGGTCTGTATATAGTCAAATGGATTGGGTGTGCTAATGGTAACTTTACCCATATACCTAACTTCATCTTCTGTATCGTCTTCATCTGTATTATCTCCACCGGTCTCAGTACTTTCAGGTCCTGTACTCTCTGTAATATTAATTACAGTTCCTCTATTAACTAACTCACCGGCTGTTGTATCCTGATAGGTTACAATTCCCTTAGCATAGGTATCAGATGGTGCCTGACTTACATTGCCAAGAACCAGACCTGCATCACTTAAGAGTGTTTTTGCTCTTTCACTTGTCTCTCCTATTAGATAAGGAACTGCTGTCTGAACAACCTCTGCTCCTTTACTTACATAGACTTTTACCTTATCCCCTGCTTTAACCATAGATTCCTTAGGAGGATCAGTTCTAATAACATCTCCTGCAGGTACATCACTTGAAAACTCATCTATTCTTTCAGGAACTAAATCATAATCATCCCTAAGTTTTTTCTCAGCCTGTTCCCAAGTGTTGCCATATACATAAGGAATTGATACTGGTTCTGCACCAACACTGACATATATAATAACATTGGAGCCTACACGATAATCTGTGTTAGGTAAAGGATAGGTTCTTACAACATAACCAACCTCATATTCCGCTGAATAGGTTTCTTCTTCTTTGATTACTGCCGTTGGATCTTGTGCTTTAATAGCAACTATTGCATCCTCTTTCTTATGTCCTATAACAGTTGGGAACTCATAGGTTTCAATAGTTGGATCTGGCTCAATTGTAGGTGTAGGTGCTTTGGTAGGTTCTGGGGAAGGTATCATAGTAACAACAGGATCCTTATCCTCAGTACGATCTCCACTTGGAAGTACAAAGCGAGCTATTACCCACATGATGATTATTGCTAGGATTACTATTGCTACAATAGTAACAACAGAAAAAATCTTCTCCACTCTTGAGTCTACTGAATCTAATTCTTCATCATCATCATCTATTAAATCATTTTGCCTCAAAGAGCCGTTATTAATTCTTCCTATATCTTCATCTGATATCTTGATTGTTGGTGAATCACTTGCCACAAATGAAGGAATCTGAACAAAATCCCCATTAGGATTAGCAAGAGCTCTCTTTAAATCAACTATTAAATCAGAGGCGGAGTGATATCTCCTCTCAGGTTTTTTTTGCATACATTTTTGTACTATTTTATCAATACTTAAAGGTATGTTACTATCAAGTTCCCTAAGTGTCATAGCTTCCCCTTGTATGTGAAGCATGGCTACTGACACATTGTTATCTCCTGCAAAAGGAACTTTTCCTGAAAGCATCTCATATATAGTTACTCCAAGAGAGTATATATCACTTTTCTCATCACTATAGCCACCCCTGGCTTGTTCTGGTGATAAATAGTGTACAGATCCCATAGCATTTGATGTAATAGTATTGGAATTTGACGCCTTTGCTATACCAAAATCTGTTACCTTTACCTTACCATCTCTGGAAATTATTATATTCTGAGGCTTTATATCTCTATGAATAATATGGTTATCATGGGCTGCTTCCATGCCCTGAGCAATCTGTATGGCAATACCGACGGCTTCTTTAACTTCCAACTTACCTTTTTTCTCAATAAACCGCTTTAAAGTAATACCTTCTACCAATTCCATAACTATATAATGTAAACCTTTATCATCACCAACATCATATACATTTACTATGTTGGGATGGGATAATCCTGCTGCGGATTGAGCTTCACCCCTAAACTTATTTACAAAGATTTTGTCACTGGAGTACTCATCCTTTAATATTTTAATTGCAACAAAACGTTCCAGCCTTTGGTCTTTTGCCTTATAGACATCAGCCATTCCCCCTGAACCGACGCTATCAATAATTTCATATCGATCGCTGATAATCATACCGGGTCTTAACATTTCTTTCACCTCTTTTATTATACTTTAACAATTATGACTGCTATGTTGTCCTTCCCTCCGTTTTCATTAGCCTGTTTGACTAATATATCTGTGGCAGTCTGAAGATCATCAGCATTTTCTCTGATAATCCTCTCTATGGTATCGTCTTCCAACATATTTGTCAGTCCGTCTGAGCACATTAGGATAATATCTCCTTCTTCTAAATCCACTTCGAAGAAATCCGGCTCTACATCCTCATTAACTCCAAGTGCTCTAGTTATTATGTTCTTGTTAGGATGCTCTCTTGCTTCATCCTTATCTAGCTCTCCTGTTTTAACCATGGCCTGAACTAGGCTATGATCTTCTGTTATCTGCCTTAATTCTTTGCTGATTACATACAGACGGCTATCTCCTATGTTTGCTACATACATTTCTTTGCCAAATATTGTAGCTAGGACAAATGTTGTTCCCATACCTTCCAAGTCAACTTCTTCTCTTGACTTTTCATATAGCTTTTCATTTGTTTTCTTAATCGCTTCTTCTATCATGACTATTGGCGATGTTTGATTACTCTCTCTTATCTGCTTAGTAAAAAATTCAACGCAGAACCTTGAAGCATAATCACCGGCATTATGTCCGCCCATTCCATCTGCAACTATAAACAAATTAGGCAAATTACCAATGGTATTTAATTCACAAAAAACATAGTCTTGGTTAACTCTCCGTCTTTCTCCAATATCTGTGATTGAAAATGCCCTCAAGCCTGCACCTCCTCATCCAACCCAAATACATTAGAAAATAGGCAGATATTCTCCACATCCTCTTATAATACCAAATAAGGATTAAGGATACAACCACCTAACTTACCTCTTGTCGACTAGCTCTAAATAGCTTTTTCTAAGCTGTCCACAGGCGGCATTTATATCTGAGCCCATTTCTCTTCTAATAGTAACATTAATTCTATTTTTTTCAAGTATATTTTTAAAGTTCTGTATTTTTTTGTTATCTGATTTAACGTAGTTTCTTTCCTTTATTGGATTTATAGGAATCAGATTAACATGACAGTTATAACCTTTTAATAAGTGACAAAGCTCTCTGGCATGTTCCTCTTCATCATTTATTCCTTCAGCCATACTATACTCAAATGTAAGTCTTCTGCCAGTCTTTTCATAATAATATGCAAAGGCATCAAGAACTTCAGTAAGTTTGTAGATCCTAGCAACTGGCATCAATTTTTTTCGAATTTCATTATTAGGTGCATGTAGTGATAAAGCCAGTGTTACTGGAAGTCCTTCATTGGCAAAGTCTCGAATCCTATCTGGTATTCCACAGGTGGATACAGTTATATTTCTTGCACTAATATTGAGACCCTTTTCATCTGTCAAGATACGTATAAAGCGTATGAGATTATGGTAATTATCAAGGGGTTCACCTGTTCCCATTACCACTACATTACTAACTCTTTCTCCAGAAAGAGCCTGAATTTTATAGATCTGATCTAACATTTCAGATGCTGTTAGATCTCTTTCCTTACCACCTATAGTTGATGCACAAAAAGTACAACCCATCATGCATCCAACCTGTGATGATATACACACACTGTTGCCATGGCGATATTTCATAAGAACGCTTTCAATAACCCTCTTATCATGTAAACCAAACAAATACTTTGTTGTTTTATCATGTTCTGAAACAAGCTTATCTACTAGCTCCAGCCTGGTTAGGGGATAACTTTCCTTAAGATTGCCTCGTAAATCTTTTGATAGATTCGTCATATCATCATAAGATGATGCAAGCTTTACATGCATCCACTCATAAATCTGCTTGGCTCTAAAGGCCGGTTGATTTAATTTCTTCATTTCATCTATTAATTCATCTAAATATAAGGATTTAATGTCCATACTAATTCTCTTCTTTCTTTCTCATTTTACAGATAAAAAATCCATCAGTCTGATGAACCCCTTGCAAAAGTTGTAGATAACCAATCTTTGTAGTATCTGTATGAAGAACCGGAGGCAACATTGGGTCTAAGTTTTCCGCTTCAAAATTATAGTTTGCTAAAAACCATTTCATATTATCAAGATTCTCCTTGATATTAACTGTGCAGGTACTATATACGAGCACACCATTTGGCTTAACATAATTAGATACTGTATCTAAAATTTCTCTTTGTAATTCTACCAAATCATTTTGTTGTTTTTGTGTCATTTTATATTTTATATCATACTTTTTTCCTATAACACCTAGACCAGAACAGGGTAGATCTGCAATAACTATATCTGCACTAGCAATACTTTCAGGATGGATTTGTCTAGCATCCAAAACCTTGGTCTCCACATTTTTAATACCCATACGATGGATATTCTCCTCTATAAGCCCTACTTTGTAATCAGACAGATCCCTAGCTGATACTTTACCTGCTTTTTCAGCTATATGAAGTGCTTTTCCACCTGGTGCAGCACATACATCAATTACATAATCATCTTCCTTTGCTGAAGCAACTTCTCCAACCAACATGGAGCTTACATCCTGAACAGTAAATAAACCTTGGCGAAATATATCAAGACCTTCAAGATAATCAAAGTCACTAATAACAAAAGCCTCTTTAAGGTAAGGGTGTTCTATCGCCGTTATTCCTTCAGCTACAAGTAGATCATGTAACTTACTTGGACTTGTCTTTGTACTGTTACAACGAATAGTTATCTCCTTTTCCTTCAAAGAAGCTGCTAACATGGTTTCAACTTGATGGGACTCATATTGATTTGTAAGCATATCTACTAGCCACCTAGGCACAGAATACCTGATGCTCAAATAATAATTAAAATCTTTTTCCTTATCTGGATAGTTTATCTGCTTTCCCATTCTACTTACATTCCTAAGATTAGCATTCACAAAACCAGATAATCTGGAAAATCCTCTTTTCTTTGCCAACTTTACCGCCTCATTACAGACTGCTGAAGCAGGTATACTATCCATAAAAACAAGCTGATATACACTCATCCTTAAGAGATTTCTTATAAATGGCTTCATTTTTTTTACAGGCAATGAAGCATACTGCTCTATGATATAATCTAAGGTCAGATATTGCTTCATTGTCCCTGTAAAAAGTCTTGATATAAAGGCTCTTTCTTGTTTTGATTTGCCCTGATAATGTTTTAATGTCCTATTTAGCACTCTATGGCTAAATTCTTCTCCCTCTATTGCTTCAAGCAGCATATCCAAAACAATTTCCCGTCCTATATCCTGTTTAGTCACGACGTCGTCCTCCGAATAGTATGATTAAACGTAATAATTGTAATATTGTTGCTGCAGCTGCTGCCACATAAGTTAATGCCGCCGCAGTTAGTACCTTTTTGGAATGATTTATTTCATCTCCATAAAGGATTCCAGCACCTCCAAGATTCTCAATAGCTCTTCGGGAAGCATTAAATTCCACTGGCAAGGTTACAAGTTGAAACACTACTGCTGTAGAAAACAATATGATTCCTATATCTATTAGGGTCTGGGATCCAGTAAGTAATAAGCCTATAAGAATAAGAGGCCATGATATAGTAGAACCAAAATTCACTACAGGAACTAAGGCACTTCTAATTTTTAATGGTGTATAGGATCTCTGATCTTGTATTGCATGTCCACACTCATGAGCCGCAACTCCAATAGCTGCAATGGAGTTACTACCATATACGGAATCTGATAATCTAAGAACCTTTTTTCTTGGGTCATAGTGGTCAGTAAGCTGTCCCTGCACATGTTCGATCTTAACATCAAAAATTCCATTACGATGAAGTATCCTTTCAGCAGCTTCAGCTCCCGAAAGACCTGAGGCACTTCTTACACGAGAATATTTACCAAAGGTAGATTTTACTCTTGCAGAAGCAGCTAGGGATAGTATTACACCAATAAATACTAGTATATAAGTTGGGTCAAAATAATACGAATAAAATGGCATATAATCACCTTCCTTAAAATTAATCAATATCGCATCTTTATTATCCTAATATAACACCTTTTTCTATAGGACAACCTCTTAGGAACGCACCACAAGGCATTCGCTTTTTACACTCTAGTTGCACTTCTTTAATCACAAGTGCATCCTTAGCAGTCATTACAATAAAAGATTCTTTATCAGCTTCTATAACTTCCCCCGGTTTTGCATCAGATGAAGATTCAACTACTTCTGCTCTCCACAGTTTCATATTCTTTCCCTCATACTTGGTAAATGCACTTGGCCAAGGATTAAGTCCTCGTATCATCCTCTCAATTACAGTAGCAGGCTGATTAAAATCTATTCTACCCATCTCTTTATCCATCATCTTCACATAAGTGGCTTTTGAATCATCTTGAGGAATTCTTTTTGCACTACCATCCTTTAATTTGTCCAGTGCTTTCACTAATAATTCCCCACCAAGTAGAGCCAGTTTATCATGAAGGCTACCACCTGTATCATCTTTGGAGATAGGTATACTTTCCTGGAGAATCATATCTCCAGTATCAAGTTTAACGTCCATGTGCATAATGGTTATTCCTGTTTCCTCTTCACCGTTTAATATGGCAGCCTGAATAGGAGCTGCTCCTCGGTATTTAGGAAGCAAAGAAGCATGAACATTAATACAACCATAAGGAGGAATGTCCAAAAGTCTTTTGGGTAAAATCTGTCCAAAGGCTGCAACTACAATAACCTCTGGCTGCATATCATCAACCATTTGTATAAACTCCTCATCCCTAACCTTAACTGGTTGATAGACCTTAAGATTATATTCTAGGGCGGCTTCCTTCACAGGGGAGTAGCTTACCTTACTTCCTCTTCCCCTAACTTTGTCCGGTTGTGTCACAACTCCAATAAGCTCATGACCTGCTTCTATTATAGACTTTAAGGTGCTTACCGCAAAATCCGGTGTTCCCATAAATAAAACCCTCATATTCTGATGTCCTTTCTTACTCTTCATCTTCTTCTAATTCGTATACATCTCGAATTCCATCTTTTGCTTTTTCAACATATAGTATACCATTAAGATGGTCTATCTCATGACACAAGGCTCTAGCCAACAATTCTCTTCCTTCTAATATGAATTCTTTCATATCTCTATCATAAGCCTTTACTTTTACATAGTTAGGTCTTTCTACAGTTCCAACCTTACCTGGTACACTAAGGCAACCCTCGTTACCAACCTGGCTACCGTCAAATTCAAGAATCTCCGGATTGATAAGTATAATGGGGTCATTTGCATCCTCTGACACATCAATCACAACTATTCTTTTTAAGACCCCAACTTGAGGGGCTGCAAGGCCAACACCTTCAGCATCGTATAAAGTATCAATCATATCATCAATTAAAATCGATGTTTTACTATCCACTTCTTTAACCTCTCTGCTTACCTTTGTCAGCACTTTATCTCCTATTTCTCTAATATTCCTTATTGCCATAATAAATCTTCCTTTCTAATACAAGATATCTTGTAATATACATCAGACATATCTCTCCATAACCCTTATATCATTTGGCCTCTATTATTCCCTTTGTCTGCTTTCTTTCTCCTTCTACAAGTTATCATATAAATAAATTTTTCTTA
>JAAYNY010000221.1 GCA_012520635.1 Clostridiales bacterium
GGTACCTATGAAACCTTGGTCAATTCTAATCTCATCTAACTCATGTATAGGATATACATTATCAACACTATGAGGGGCAGCTACTTGAGGAGTTAAGTCCGAGATATCAAAACAATATGATTCAGAATATTCGAATTCATCGTCTGTATAAACAACCTCAAAAGGTCTTACCGCTTTCTTACTCACATACTCTAAAACTTCTTGATTTGGTTGCATATAAGCTGTTTTAGCCCCCATTTCCACCGCCATATTACAGATGGTCATTCTACCTGCTACACCTAGTTGCTCAATATATGACCCTGTAAAGTCAATTGCCTTATATACAGCTCCATCTGCCTTTATTTGACCCATCAGGAATAAGACTATATCCTTAGGAAGAACCCCTTCTCTTGGCGTTCCGTCTATACGGATTTCAATAATTTCAGGAACCCTAAACCACAATTTACCCGATATGAGAATTGTAGCCATATCCGTAGCTCCAACACCAGTACCTAGGGCACCAAAAGCACCATGGGTTGTTGTATGAGAGTCAGTAGCAACTATAATTGAACCAGGATATATAAGCCCTGCTTCTGGCATTACCTGGTGACAAATACCTGCATTTATATCAAAGTGATATATTAAATCATTCTCTCTTGCAAATTCTCTCATTTCTTTATGTATTGGGCTGTTTTAATAGTAGGAGCAGGTGCATAATGATCAAAAACAAAAGCCACCCTATCCTTGTCCCAAACCTTATCACCATTCATTTCTCTAAAGGAATATACAGTCTGCAAATAAAGGTCATTTATTTCAGCAAAATCAACCCTTGCTGTAACAATCTCACCGGTTTTTACCCTGTCTCTACCACTGTTTTTTGCAAGTATCTTCTCTATAGCGTGCATACCATACCTTTCCCCTTTCTCCTTTTCATGTAACAATAGCCCACAAATTAATGTGAGCTATTATTATATTTTATTATTTACTTATTACCTTGTTGCTACTATTTACTGTAACAAGGAGTTTTAATCAAAACACCTCAATGTACTTTTATCAGAAGAATATTGGTATTAGTACAGTTGCTAGGAATATGATAAAAGCACCACCAGGCCTTGACGAAATCTGCGCGAATGGCATAAGTTCCATTCTTTTAGCTGCAGTTAGTACTGCAACATCACCTGTTCCACCCATATTAGCCATACATAAACCACCTGTAATAGCCGCTTCAATAGGATAAAATCCTACCAATTTTCCTACAACAGCAGAACCAACGATAGCACCTAATACAACTAAAGCACATAATACTATATATGTTAGTGATAAGGCTTCAATTACTTGACCTAGGTCTGTATAAGCAATACCTATACCCATTAGCAAGGCAGGGGTCCAGTTTGACATTACAAACTTATACCAACCATAACATGCTCTTTCATATTCTTTTGGCATAATATTAAGAGCCTTAACAACAGCTACAGAAACTATCATCCACGCATATGAGTGAAGATCAATACCAAACAACTCAACAAATCCATGAGCAAGAATTCTACCAAATATAAAGAAGGAAGTCGCAATTACAATACCTGTACCATAATCCTTTAATGTTAAAGCTACCTCTTCCTCTTCATCTAAATAGTCATCATCTTCGCCTACGTCCATAATCTTTCCATTACCAGTCAGCTCTGGACGTTTTTTACCTAGTCTATCTAAAAGTCCACCTGCTACAATTGCCATTGCGTTACCAAGAGCTACAGCAGGAACAAGTCTTGATAGAATTTGCTCTGTCGGTATATCTAGAGCAGATAAGAATACTTCTGATATAGGTACTGCTCCAGCTCCCATTCAACCACCCATAATTGGAATACCAATATAGGCAATAGATTCACCTGCTGATTGACCAAACAGCAATCCACCAACCGCTACAAAAGCTAGAGAAACTATAACAGCACCAAGTATACATGGTAAATACCTAACTGATGCTTTAACTAATAGTTTCCTACTCATACCAAGAAGGGATCCAGTAATAAGGGCCGCAATATAAAAATCTAGAAACCCTCCACCCTTCATAAATGTACTAACATTTTCAGTAACAGATTTAGGTAAAATATTGTAGTACACTA
>JAAYNY010000222.1 GCA_012520635.1 Clostridiales bacterium
CATTGTAGAGTTTTGCTGCATAGGCAACACCTTGGGCATGGTTACCAGCTGATGCGGTTATTAATCCCTTATCTCTTTCTTTTTTGGAAAGAGTACTAATTTTAAAGTAAGCTCCCCTTACCTTATAAGCTCCAGTATATTGCATGTTTTCAGGTTTTAGATAGACCTTATTACCTGAAGTGTCACTAAAATACTCGCTATAAATTAGCTTTGTACGAAGGGTGACTTTTTTGACTGCATCTGTAGCTTCTTCAAATTTGTCCAGATTCATTTTTATCCTCCTTATATCTTTTAAATATGTGAACTTATTTTAGCGCTGTTTAGTACAGCTTTGCTACTTTATTCATTTTTTTGAAATAATGCATTTACAAAATCATTTGCATCAAACTTCTGCAAATCATCAATTTGTTCTCCAATACCTATATATTTAACAGGAACACTTAGCTCTGACTGAATGGCTATAGCAATTCCCCCTTTTGCCGTCCCATCAAGTTTTGT
Organism: Clostridiales bacterium; assembly: GCA_012520635.1. Taxonomy (GTDB): domain Bacteria; phylum Bacillota; class Clostridia; order Lachnospirales; family Lachnospiraceae; genus Mobilitalea. The sequence continues at coordinate 499 of JAAYNY010000222.1, forward strand.
AATAACTATACCAGTTAAATCAGCTACATCATTAAATTCTTTTGCTTGAGCTAATGCATTTTGTCCTGTGGTTCCATCTAGGATAACAAGGGTTTCGCGATAGGCTTCAGGACATTCTCTTTCAATAATGCGGTTGATTTTTCTAAGCTCCTCCATAAGATTCTTTTTATTATGAAGTCTTCCCGCAGTATCACATAAAAGTACATCAGCATTTCTTGCTTTAAAAGCTGTTACTGCATCATATATTACGGCTGCTGGATCAGAACCTTCTTTATGAGCTACTATTTCTACATTAGCTCTGTTGGACCATTCAGTTAATTGTTCTATTGCTGCTGCCCTAAAGGTATCTGCAGCTGCCACTATAACCTTTTTACCTTGGCTTTTTAGTTGTCCAGCTAGTTTACCTACTGTTGTTGTCTTGCCCACACCATTGACACCAATAACAAGTATGATTGATTTCTTGTTCTCAAATTCATAAGCAGCTTCACTAACTTCCATCTGTTCTTTTATGCTATTTATTAATACTTCCCTACATTCCATAGGATCTTTGATTTTATTTTCTTTAACTTTAACTCTTAAATCATCAATAATTTCTAGGGTGGTGTTAACTCCTAAATCAGCCATAATTAAGGTTTCTTCAAGTTCTTCATAAAAGTCTTCATCAATATTAGAAAATCCACTAAATATTGCGTCAAAACCTTGGGATATACTATCTCGTGTTTTTGATAATCCTTTAACTAGTTTACTGAAAAATCCAGTTTTCTTCTCTCCCATAAAATCCTCCATTAGTCATTTATTTTTCCAATTGATTTTCAATTAAATTAACAGATACCAGTGTTGATACACCTTTTTCTTGCATAGTTATTCCGTATAGGATATCGGCGGCTGCCATGGTGTTTCTCCTATGTGTTATGACTATAAACTGGGTATCCTTAGATAATTTCTGAAGGTAATTTGCAAAGCGTGTTACATTAGAATCATCCAAAGCTGCTTCAATCTCATCCAAGAGGCAAAATGGTGATGGTTTTAGATTCAATATTGCAAATAATAATGATATTGCAGTAAGTGCTTTCTCACCACCGGATAGTTGCATCATATTCTGAAGCTTCTTTCCAGGAGGTTGAGCATTAATGCTTATTCCAGCTTCTAAGACATTTTCACCATCAGTAAGTTCTAAGCTAGCTTTACCACCACCGAACAATTCTTTAAATACCTTATCAAATTGTTCTCTTATAGCTTGGAATTGCTTTTCAAACTGTATTTTCATCTCATTATCTAACTCTTCAATGATCTTTAGCAAGGCCTCCTCAGCCTTAATAAGATCATCACGCTGACCGGTAAGGAATTCATGGCGGTCAAAAAGATTTTTATAATCTTCGATGGCATTAACATTGACATCTCCTAATTCCTTAATCTTTACCTTTATCTCCTGTATGGATTTCTTGGCAGTGGTAAGACTTATATCTTTGTTGCAGGCAAATTCTAATGCAGTAGAATAGGTAAGACCGTATTCATCCCACATATAATTCATTTGTCCATCTATTTGCTCTATGAGTTTTTCTTTTTGACTGGTCAGTCTTATACATTCTTTATCAAGATCGTGGATACGGCCAGATAGTTCATCTCTTCTATCAAAGAAATTCTTGTGGCTCTTAGTGATTTCTTCCCTTTCTTTGATCTGATTATTAATTTTTTCATGAAGCTTACTTATATTGTCTTTGTTTTCATCTATGGCTATTCTTGCAAGATCAATACTTTGCTTTTTGTCTTGTACAGCATTAGAAGCATTTTTAATATCTTCTTTTATAGATGCTTCTTCCTCATATAACCTTTCTATCTCTCGTTTTATACGTTTGACGTTCTCTAATAAGAAGTTGTTACTTTGTTCAAGTCCAGATAGCTCCATTTTTAGGGATGAAGCCTTTTCATTAGCTACAGCTTCAATCTCTCTTTCTTTTATTAGGAGTCCGTTAAGTTCTTCTATCCTTTCTTCCTTTTCTGTGTTTTTAGTAATATTCTCAGATAGAGAATCATTTAAACTCATAATATTCTGATTCAGTTCTTTTGCTTGGTTTTCTATCTCAGCCAGTTCATTGGCATAATCAGCATATACAGTTACTGCTTCAGTCTTCTTAGCTATAGCTTGGTCAAGATTGATTTTTGCAGTATTTTGCAGTAAGTATTTTTCCTGTAGTGATTTTCTTATTTCACTTAAATTGGCTTGATCCTTGTGATATTTTTCCTTTTCCTTATCCATATCAGTATATAGAGCTTTTATTTCTTTTTCAATATCTTTTATAGTCTCTTCTAATGCTTCTATTTCCCTACGTCTTCCTAAAAGATTGCTAACATTTCTATAAGCTCCTCCTGAGAGAGAACCACCTGGATATAGGGATTCTCCTTCTAGGGTAACTATACGTAGAGAATAACCCCACTTTCTTGCAATCTGTGTAGCATTATCTATATTATCTACTACAACTATTCTGCCTAGAAGATAGTCTATTAATGCATTATATTTACTATCAGCTTCCACTAGGGTACTTGCTATTCCTATAACTCCATGGTCATTTAATACCTTATGATTATGTAGGTTTCTTGAAGATGATATATTTGTTAAAGGCAGAAATGTTGCCCTTCCATACTTGTTTTTCTTAAGATAAGTTATTAGATCTTTAGCTGTTTCTTCATCTTCTGTTACGATATTTTGTATGGTTTGGCCAAGGGATGTCTCTATGGCTGTTTCATACTCTTTATCAGTCTTTATTATATCTGCAACAACACCAACTATACCGGGCTTTGTGGCTTTTTGTTCCATAACCCTCTTGATACTGTTACCATATCCTTCATATCGTTCGGTTAAGTTAATCAAGGATTCTAACTTTGATTGTTCAATATGGTAACGCCTTTGATATTCATTTATCTTGCCGGAGGTATTATCTATGGTCTCTTGTGATTCTTTAATTGAATTTTCAAGATTAGTACTTTCTTTAGTATATTCTAGAATTTCATCTGAGATATTATGTAGTCTATCCTTACATTTGTTAATCTCTTCTTCAAGTAAGCCTTCTTCACTTTTACTTTTTAGGATTTTTTGATTTAGAACAGCTTTACGAATATTATTCTGCTCAAGCATGGTTTCATAGCGCTGTCTATTACTCTTTATTGATGAGTTATTATTTAAATATTCAAAAATAGCATTGTTACATTCTTCAATCTCATTAGAATAACTAGCTATGTTTTCTCTTGTTTTTTCAAGTGAAACTAGAGCCTGGCTTAAAGTATCATCCAGAGCAGATATTTTCACGTCTATTTCTTGTTTTTGGGTTAAATAATCCTCTTCTTCCTTCTTTTTAAGCAGTATTTCTTCTTGGTTTTGATTAATCCTTTCCTGATAATACTGGTCATTTTGAAGATAAGATTTAATCTGTTCATCAAGTAGTTTGATTTCACCCTCTGCTTTTTCATTCTTTAAAAGCAGCTCATTGTAGGATGCCTTATCTGCTTCTATTTTACTGTCATATTCTTCTAGCTGGATTTCAAGTCTTTTGTATTCTTCCTTAGTCCTCTCATATTCATCCTTGGTTACTTGTATATCCTCTGTGGCAATATCAAGTTTTTTTATAACTTCATCTCTATTAATACGGATCTTATCATATTCTTTTAAGAATAGGGATACTTCAAGACCTTTTAATTCTTCTTTATATTTTAAGTATACCTTTGCTGTCTCAGATTGCTTTTCTAAGGGACCTAGTTGTCTTTCGATTTCACTGATAATATCAGAAACCCTGGACAGATTAAGTCTTTCTTCATCAAGATTTTTTTCTGCAATAGATTTTCTACGTTTGAATTTTACGATACCAGCGGCTTCATCAAAAAGCTCTCTTCTATCTTCTGGTTTACCGCTTAGGATTTTGTCTATCTGACCTTGTCCAATTATGGAATAACCTTCTTTACCAATACCAGTATCCATAAATAATTCTTGGATATCCTTTAATCTGCAAGTAGTCCCATTGATAAGATATTCACTTTCTCCAGAACGATATACTCTTCTTGATACGGTAACCTCTTCAAAATCTATATCTAGTTTATGATCTGAATTATCTAAAGTAAGAGCAACATATGCATAGCCTAAGGGTTTTCTGGTCTCAGTACCAGAAAAGATAACATCCTCCATCTTTGAACCACGAAGTTGTTTTGCACTTTGTTCTCCAAGTACCCATCTTACAGCATCAGCAACATTACTTTTACCACTGCCATTAGGACCTACAATAACGATAATACCGTCATTAAATTCAAGTGTCATTTTATTTGCAAAGGATTTAAATCCATGTACTTCAATACTTTTTAAATACATTTAAGTGTCTCCCATCCTGTTATTTAACTGCTTTTACTTCTTTTGTAACTTTAAAATTGCCTGATGAGCAGCTTCTTGTTCGGCAGCTTTTTTAGTTTTACCAACTCCCAAGCCTAGCTTTTCATTTCCAACATATAAAGCTATAGTAAAAGATTTATTATGGTCAGGGCCATCTTCTGATATTAGCTTATAACGAATCTTTTTCTTACTGTCTTCATTTTGAATTATTTCTTGTAAGATAGTCTTGCTATCGAAAAAGAGTTCTTTATGGGCTGCATTTTTTAATATATTTTTGATAATAAACTCTTTTGCATTAGTAAAACCACCGTCAAGATATATTGCCCCAATAATTGCTTCTAAAGCATCAGATAGTATAGATTCACGATTTCGTCCACCTGAAGAATCCTCACCTTTACCAAGGAGAAGGAAATCTCCGATTTTCAAGTCTTTTGCACAAGATGATAAGGTCTGTTCGCATACAATACTTGCTCTTAGTTTTGTTAAATCTCCCTCGTCATTATCACTGTGTCTTTGGAATACATACTCACTAGTAATAAGTTCAAGAACTGCATCTCCTAAAAATTCAAGTCTTTCATTATTATCTACCTTACCCATTCTCATTTCATTGGCATAGGAGCTGTGAGTTAAGGCATGTCTAAGTAGTGCCTGATCATTAAAATGATAGTCCATCTTATCTTCTAATAATGCAAGTGAATTATTGGAATCCTTTTGTGAACTCATAAAATTCCTCCTTTTTGTTATATGACAGAAAAGCCCGCTAAATAAGGAAAACCTTATTCATAGGGCTTTACTAATCAATAAGAATTAATAATAGATTAATTGATAGCATTCTTGATTTGTTCTACTGCATCCCCAACAGTTAAAATGTTTTCAGCATCTTCATTTGAGATTTCGATATCGAACTCTTCTTCAATGCCCATAATAATCTGGAATAAATCAAGAGAATCTGCTCCAAGATCATCTACAAAAGTAGTTTCAGTAGTAATATCATCAGTTTCTACATTTAAAACCTCACTGATTATTTTTTGTATCTTTTCAAATTCCATAAACTTTCACCCTTCTTTAAAAATATTTAATCATTTTTTTCTTTGAAATCTTCTTCATGTAAATTCTTTTCAATCTTCTCATTAATTTTCAATTCTGTAAAGGTAACACATTGCAGAATTGAATTTCTTATCTCATTGCTTTTTGAATTGCCATGGGTCTTAACAACCAAGCCCTTTAAGCCTAATAAAGGAGCACCACCATACTGAGAAGAATCAAATGCTTTTAATGTTCCCTTTAAGGCGGATTTACTTAATAGAGCACCAATTTTACTTCTTAATGTACTCATTAACCCCTCTTTTACTTTCTTTAAAAGAGCCATACCAAGTCCTTCATAAAGCTTAAGTATTACATTACCTACAAAAGCTTCGCAAACAATTACATCTGCAGCTCCGTAAGGAATTTCTCTTGCTTCAATACTTCCAATAAAGTTTATATCACTTGCCTCTTTTAGTAAAGGGAAAGTTTCTTTAACTAACATATTCCCTTTTTCTTCTTCAGCACCAATATTAACAATTGCTACTCTTGGATTTTTAATTCCCAGCACATTCTCAACATAAAGAGAACCCATTTTTGCAAATTGTAGCAGATGGGAAGGCCTTGCATCTACATTGGCACCACAGTCTATCAGTAAAGATGCACCATTAACAGTTGGAATAATTGGAGCTAAGGGTGGTCTTTGTACACCTTTAATCCTACCTATTATTAGTTGTCCACCTGCTAGGACTGCACCGGTACTACCTGCTGAAACAAAAGCATCTGCTTCACCTTTTTTAACAAGGTTTAATGCAACAACGATAGAAGAATTCTTTTTTCGGCGTATTGCCATAACAGGAGCTTCATTATTCGTGATATTATCCTCAGCTGCAACTATAATTATTCTGTCTTTATCATAATCATATAGAGCAAGTTCACTTCTAATGACATCTTCTTTACCTACAAGAATAACTTTAATATCTTTTTTGTCATTCACGGCAAGAACTGCACCCTTTACTATTTCCTTTGGAGCATTATCCCCTCCCATTGCATCAACTGCAACAGTAATCGTTTTTTGCATATTCACTCCTATCCGCATATATTATGCTTAAAATGGTATTAGCCAAGTATATAATAATGAATATGTACCTTGTGGCTAATCTATAAAACAATATACTAGATATCAAATAAAAAATCAACCGTAAAAAAATCAAAAACTTATAAGATATATAAGTAAGATATATATGTCTTATCATAATATACATATCTATAAAGGTAATTGAATTTTTTCCTAATAATAGCCTATGATAATTAAAGATTTATCAATAGGCTATTATATATAATATAGAATTATATTTATTAATAATTTTCTTCTGGTGAATTGCTTTTCATGTAGAAAAACGACCTAAGACTTTCGAATCCTAGTTTGCTTGCACCAAGCATCTGCTCAGTACTTCCAACAAATAAAATCCCATCATCTTTTAAAGCATCATGAAAGTTTTTATAAATGCGATTTTTTGCCTCGTCTGTAAAGTAAATAAGTACATTACGACATACTATTAGGTCACAATTAGCGGGATAAGGGTCTTTTAATAAATCATGGTGTTTAAACTCCACACAAGATATAATATCTTCAGATATTTGATAGGACTTTTCATCAATTTGTTTAAAATATTTCTTAATAAACTCAGTTGGTAATCCTTTCAGACTCTTATCATTATAAACACCTATCTTAGCTTTTTCTATCACCAGCCGGTCTATGTCTGTGGCTAGTACTTTTATTCTGTTAAGTGGCATAAATTTTGAAAGAAGCATTACTAGGGAATAAGGTTCGTCACCTGTTGAGCAGGCAGCACTCCAAATCTTTATATCCTTACCAAAATTATCAAATAGATATGGAAGAATATCCTTTTCTAAAACCTGCCACTGCTCAGGGTTACGATAGAACTCAGATACATTAATAGTAATATAATTTATAAATTCATTATAAATTGGCTTTTCTTTCTTTAATATCTCCACATAACTTCTGTAAGATTCAATCCCATGTTTAGTAATCAAAGAATCAATTCGACGTTTCATCTGTCGCTCTTTATAAGAGTTAAGATCAATACTTGTTAATTCAAAGATTGATTCTTTAAACTTCTCGTAGCTCCCCAGCACATCACTGTCTCCTTTATCTTTTGCTAGTATAATTCTTAAGCTTCATCAGATTCTGTAGCTACATCTTCATTAACTTCAGCTTCTTCAGTCTTCTCATCTTCTTCCATAGCTTTAATACTTAAACTGATCTTTCTTTCATCTTTATCAAAATCTACAACCATAGATGTAACTTCTTGACCAATTGAAAGAACGTTTGAAGGCTTTTCAACATGTTCCTTAGATATCTGTGAAACATGCAATAAAGCATCAATACCAGGCTCAAGCTCAATAAATGCACCAAAATCTGTCATACGAGCTACTTTACCTGTTACAATCTTGCCAGGGCCATATTTTTCTTCGGCACTAATCCAAGGGTTCTCACCTTCAAATTTTAGACTAAGAGCAATCTTTTCACCATTAATTTCTTTAATATAGGTCTTAACAGTTTCTCCAATCTTAAATAACTTTTTAGGATTGTCTACACGACCCCAAGACATTTCTGATATATGAAGAAGACCGTCTGCTCCTCCTAAATCAATAAATGCACCAAAATCGGTAATGTTTTTAACAGTACCTTCAACTGTCATTCCTACTTCTATCTTACTAAATAATTCTTTCTTCATTACTTCTTTCTTTTCAAGAAGTAATTTCTTGCGGTTACCAATAATTCTTCTCCTTCTAGGGTTGAATTCGGTAACTACAAAATCAATTTCTTGACCTTCATACTGAGATAGGTCTTTGACATAACTGTCAGATATTAGACTTGCAGGAATAAATACTCTTGCTTCGTCTATAATAACACTTAGGCCACCCTTTAATACGGCAGCAACTTTTGCAGTAAGAACTTCTTGGTTATTGTAAGCTTCTTCTAATCTCTTATTACCCTTTTCTGCTGCAAGACGCTTATAAGTTAAGGCAACTTGTCCTTCGCCATCGTTAACTTTAAGAACTTTTGCCTGCATCTCATCGCCGGGTTTAACTACAGTTGTCAAATCTAGGTTTGGTGTGTTGGTATATTCATTTCTAGTAATGATACCTTCCGACTTGTAGCCTATATTTAAGATGATTTCATCTTCTTTAAC
>JAAYNY010000031.1 GCA_012520635.1 Clostridiales bacterium
TCAGCCAGTCTTACATTCCTTGGTATAATTGTCTTATAGATGTTTTGTTGCAAATTTTCCTTAACATTTTCAACTACTTGCAATGAAAGATTAGTTCTTGCATCGAACATGGTAAATACTACACCCTCCATCTTTAAATCGGGGTTTAATCTCTTTTTTACAAGGTTTATTGTGTGCATAAGTTGGGTTAATCCTTCTAGGGCATAGAATTCACACTGAATAGGCACAATAACCGTATCTGCAGTAGTCATAGCATTTACTGTTAAAGTACTTAGTGACGGTGGACAATCTATTATAATAAAATCATAATTATCTTTAACAGTCTCTATATGTCTTTTTAATATGTACTCTCTATCATCAACACCTATTAATTCTATTTCAGCTCCTGCCAAATTCACATTTGAAGGTAATATATCTAAATTGTCAATAATATCGCTTTTAATAAGACAGTCTTCTAATGTACATTCTCCAATCACCATCTGATAGATAGTATTTTCTAGATCATTCTTATTAATTCCAAGTCCACTGGTAGTATTTCCTTGAGGATCAATATCTACCGTCAAAACTCTTTTATTTCTTTCTGCCAGACAGGCAGACAAATTAATAGCTGTAGTTGTCTTACCAACTCCACCTTTTTGATTAGCAATTGCAATTACTCTTGCCATTTTTCTCACACCGTCCTTTAAAGCTTTTATCAAATATAAATTTGTAATTTCTATTATAACATTATAAATTAATTATATCTACTGACAAAAGATATCTTTTTATAAAAAAAAGAAATGTTTCACGTGAAACATTTCTTTTAATCTTAAAAAATATCTACAATATTATGTTTTATGGCATATACAGCTGCTTGAGTTCTGTCTGACACATTTATTTTCTTAAAAATATTAGATACATGATTTTTTACTGTTTTTTCACTTATATTTAATGTGTATGCTATTTCTTTATTAAATAAACCTTCTGCTAACAATTCCAACACTTCTATCTCTCTTTTTGTTAAAGAATCATCTATTCTTGCTTTCGAGGATTTTTCATCTAAACGCTTCCTTAGCATTGGTGTAAGTTCCGGCTGAATGAATTTGTCTCCACCTTCTATTGTAAATATAGCTTTTTTTAGAACGGCTGAATCAGAGTCTTTCAAAACATATCCGTCTACACCTATATCAACAGCTCTTAATAGATATTCAATTTCATTATGAATTGTTAATATTAATACTTTTACATTTGACTTTTTTTCTTTTAAATATTGCAGAACTTGCAATCCATTCATTTTAGGCATATTAATGTCTAAAAGCAATACATCTGTCGATCTTTCATCTAATTTTTCTACACATTCCTTGCCATTGCCAGCTTCTGCACTTACTTTGATGTCTCCATCCAGTTCCAGTATTTGCTTTATTCCCTCTCGTACTATTGAATGGTCATCTACAATCATTACATTAATTGGCTTACTCATATATTTCCCCTTTACATTTAGTAATAGGTACATTAATTGAAACTATGGTTCCTTTGTCTATCTTAGATTCTATCTTCATAGTTCCAGATAAATAATTAACCCTTTCTTTCATAATAGTTAATCCATATCCGTGATAATCTGATGAATCACAATCTTTTAAACTTTCTATATTAAATCCATTTCCGTTGTCTTCAACAGAAACACTAATTGAATCTTCTTTATATTTTAAAGTAATATCAATGGTTGTAGCCTCAGAATGTTTTATTGCATTATTGCAGGCTTCCTGTATCATACGAAATAATGAAAGCTTTATTACAGGTAAAAGACCATACTCTTCATCATTATGATGAAGTCTTATCTTAATACTATGACACATCATCAGTTGATTTATAAATCTGTCAACTGTTACAGTTAATCCTAAATCCTCTAATGACATAGGCTTAAGGTTGTAAATTATTTGCCTAATTTCATTAATAATGGATTTCAAGGTATTGGACATAGTATATAGTTCAAGTCTGGTTCGATTAGGATCTGTATCTACTATTCTGGAACACAAATCACATTTGTGAATTAAGCTAGCCAAGTTCTGAACTGTTGAATCATGTAGATCTCTGGCTATTCTTTGTCTTTCCTGTTCTTGTAGCTCTAACATATTAAGACCCCTATTAGGCTGATCCTTACTTGATATAAGATCCTTTATTCCTTTTAAGTCTAATATATTAGATTCTAGGTTTGTTCTTTCATCTTGTAGCTTGTCCAATTCTTCCTTCAATTCATAGACTTGTAAATTTATAGTATCTATGTCTTGTTCCTTACTGTTAGGAGAAAAAACATATAAATTATCTTGTTTCTTGCTTAATAACTTAATAACTATTTCTTTTTTAGCAATACTTTCCTTGCATATCTTGGTTTCATCCATGTTTTTTTCTAGCTTTATCTCATATTCTACTATTAAATTATCAATAACACTTTCTGCTTTAAACATTATGAACTTCCCTTCATGAATAAATTTATGACTTTATTTAACAGGGTTTTTTTACAATAATTAATTTTATATTATTAATGGTAACATGAAGTAAAAGTATTATCAAATCATACTAGTATTATTAATATAATATAATAAAAATCGTTTTTTTTAAAGTATTTTTTTCATTAATTATACTTTTTTACAAGAAATTGGCCTATTTATATCAAATTTTAACCTAATATCATAAATTAGTGGTTTATTTACATTTTCTTCCCTATCTTCACTGTCTTCTATCTTATAAAATCCTATTTTTTTAAACATACTTATAAGATAATTGGGTAGATCAACATATATATTATTATAGGACGAAGATAATGCTTTATCAATTAACATCCGAGTAATAAGATCTCCATACTTCTTTCCTCTATAACTCTCCTTAACTGCAAGCAAGACTATATCTGCACTATTTCCATTGATTATAAGACTACCGTAAGCTATAAGTTCTTCTTCTGTAACAGCTTCATATAACAAAACATGATACCTTTTACCTTCATATTGCTTGAAGATAAGATCTTCATTATATCCTTTTTCTTTAATAAATACTTCTTTAAGGATTTCATTTACCTTGGTAACTTCATTATTATTTATCTCTCCATCAGATTTAATTTTTGCAAATACCATATAAATAAATTCCTCCTTATCTTACAAAGGTTCTTTTGTAGGTTTTCCTGCCATTCTTGGATATCTTTTTGGTGTGTTTTTAACTTTCTCTATTAATATTAATGAACGTCCCATATCAGTTCCAGATAATTGAAACTCACTTGTCTTTTTTATTGTTCCTCCAAGGATTTCAATTGCTCTTTTGGCTTCATCTAACTCTTCTGTTATCTTACCTGATTTGTAAGATATGAAGTAGCCTCCCTTTTTTAAGAAAGGTATACAATACTCTGACAATACAGAAAGCCTAGCTACAGCTCTTGATGTGCATATATCAAAGCCATCTCTATAAGAAGGATCTTTACCTAAATCTTCTGCTCTGCCATGTATAGCACTTATCTTATCTAATTTAAGTTTATCAATAACTTCATTTAAAAAATTAACACGTTTATTAAGGGAATCCATTAATACAATTTGTGTGTTAGGAAAGGCTATCTTTATTGGAATACCTGGAAAGCCAGCCCCTGTTCCAAGATCAAGAATTTTATCACTTTTTGGATAATGAATCTTTACTATTGATAAGCTGTCTAGAAAATGTTTTGTAATTACTTCTGTAAAATCAGTTATTGATGTTAAGTTCATTACCTTATTCCAATTGATAAGTAATTCATAGTAATCTAAAAACTGCTTCACCTGATGTTCATCAAGAATAATACTAAGATCCTCTAATCCCTTCTTAAATTCCAAAATTCCTTGATTCTTATTATATTCCATGGCTTATTCCCTTTCTTTAGCATTATACTGCATCAAATATACCAATAATACAGATATATCAGCCGGTGATACACCAGATATTCTTGAAGCTTGTCCTATAGATACTGGCCTAAATTTATTAAGTTTCTGTTTTGCTTCAATTCTCAAGCTTGAGATTAAATTATAATCCAGATTATCAGGTATTTTCTTATTTTCCTGTTTCTTAAATTGTTCTACCTGTCTTTTTTGCCTTACTATATAACCCTCATACTTAATATTAATATTTACCTGCTCAATTACATCCTCAGGCAGTTCTTCTCGTAATGGATCAATATCTTTTAATACTTCATAATTTAATTCCGGTCTTCTTATTAATTCTGCCAGTGAGCATGCTGTAGTTAAAGGTGTACTATTAAGGTTTACAAGGATTTCTTGAACCTCTTTTCGTGCTCCTATTATAGTACTTTCTAATCTTTTTATTTCTTTTTCTATTCTTTCCTCTTTCATTAAAAGTGCTTGATAGCGGTCTTCATCAATTAGACCTACTTGATAGCCAATCTTAGTAAGTCTTAAATCTGCATTATCCTGCCTAAGGAGTAATCTATACTCTGCTCTAGAGGTCATCATTCGATATGGTTCCATGGTTTCCTTTGTTATTAAGTCATCTATTAAGACTCCTATATAAGCTTGGGAACGATCAAGAACGATTTGCTCTTTACCTAATATCTTCATTGATGCATTGATTCCTGCCATAAGTCCTTGGGCCGCAGCTTCCTCATATCCACTACTTCCATTAAACTGTCCAGCACTAAAAAATCCTTCAATATTTCTTAGTTCTAGGGTAGGCTTTAACTGAGCAGGATTAATACAATCATATTCAATGGCATATGCATTACGTACTATTTTTGCCTTCTCTAGTCCAGGTACAGACCTATACATTTCCACTTGTACATCCTCTGGTAAGGAAGTAGACATACCTGAGATATACATCTCATTAGTGTATTTTCCTTCAGGTTCAATAAATACCTGATGTCTTTCCTTATCAGCAAAACGTACTACCTTATCTTCTATGGAAGGACAATATCTTGCACCGGTTCCCTTAATATTTCCTGTATATAAGGGGGACCTATCAATATTTTTATTAATAATTTCATGGGTTTTAGGTGTAGTATATGTTAACCAGCATGATATCTGGTCCTTTTCAATGTCTTTTGCTTTATTGGTAAAAGAAAAAGGAACTATCTTTTCGTCACCCTTTTGCTCTTCCATTTTACTAAAATCAATGGATCTTTTATCTATTCTTGCAGGTGTTCCTGTCTTAAATCTAAACATTTCTATTCCAAGTTTTTTTAGACAATCTGTTAATTGCAGTGCAGATTGTAATCCATCTGGCCCACTTTCATGAATAATATCACCATATATACATCTAGCATTTAGATATGTTCCTGTACATAAAATCACTGCTTTACATGGATATATGGAACCTGAATAGGTTTTAACACCTGTTACCCTATTATCTTCGGTAAGAATTTCAGTTATTTCAGCTTGTCTTAATGTTAGGTTATGGGTGTTTTCTAATACCATTCTCATACTATGGGAATATTCAAGCTTATCTGCTTGGGCCCTTAAAGAATGGACAGCTGGGCCTTTTGATAAGTTTAACATCTTAGATTGGATATATGTTTTATCAATGTTTCTCCCCATCTCACCACCTAAAGCATCTATTTCTCTTACCAAATGACCCTTAGATGTTCCCCCAATATTGGGATTACATGGCATTAATGCCACGCTATCCATACTAACTGTAAATATTATAGTGTTTAAAGATAACCTGGCACATGCAAGTGCTGCCTCACAACCAGCATGACCTGCTCCTATAACAACTACGTCATAATCTTCATATACGTATGACATAAAATCCATTCCCTTTCTATTTCAGTTGACTAGTTTTTTTGATACTTACTTACCCATACAAAACTCACTAAATATCATATTTATTAGGTCTTCACCTAAATTTTCTCCTAGGATTTTACCTAGTTCTTCATAGGCTGCCATTAAATCTATAGAATAAAAATCTTCTGGCATTTGATTAATAACACTATCCCTTACCATATTAAGGGATCCTAGTGCGTTTTTAAATGCTTCTATATGTCGTTCATTTGTTATATATATATCTTCATGTATTGTAAGACTTCCTTCAAAGAACATTTTCTTTATTAACTCTTCCAAATCCCCTAATCCTGTATGTTCTATAAATGATGTAATTATAATGGGATGACTTGATTTTTCCTTTATATCATCTACCAGAATCTTTGGGCCTAAATCACTTTTATTTAATAATAATATTGCCTTCTTTTCCTTTATCAAGGATAATATTTTATCATCATTTTCATCTAAGGGCACTGATGAATCTAGTACATATAAGATTAAATCAGCTTCTTGTGAAAGTTTTATAGCCTTATCAACACCTATTTTCTCTATTATATCATCTGTACTTCTTATACCTGCTGTATCAATTATATTTAATGTTATATCATTTAACCTGATAGTTTCTTCTAAAGTATCTCTTGTAGTTCCTGCTATATCAGTAACAATGGCCCTATCTTCTTTTACTAAAATATTTAAAAGACTGGACTTACCCGCATTTGGCTTACCTATTATTACTGTTTTAATTCCTTCTTTTATTAACTTTCCATCTTTTGAACTCTTAATTAATCCTTCAAGGGCATTGCAGTTAGTATCTAAATGGTTTAATAATTCTTCAGAAAAACCCTCTATACTTATATGCTCAGGATCATCAAGGGCAGCCTCGATAAAGGCAATGTCCCTAAGTATCACATTTCTTATCTCTTCAATTTTTTCTTGTTCTCTTCCTTTTAGCTGTTTTAAAGAATTCTTAAGAGCTATTTGATTTTTCGCATTTATTATATCACATACTGCCTCAGCTTGAGATAAGTCTATTCTTCCATTTAAAAATGCTCTTTTTGTAAATTCACCAGGTTCAGCTAAGCGAATTTCTTGTTTTAGAACTGTTTCAAGTATTCTTCTTGTTACTACAATACCCCCATGACAATTAATTTCAACTACATCTTCCCTGGTATAGGTGGAAGGAGCTTTCATTATTGTAACCATAACTTCATCAATAACTTCCTGCTCATCTACAATATAGCCATAATGGATGGTATGACTTTCTTTTTCTGATAATTTTTTGTTTTTTACTTTTGATTTATATATTTTATCTATGGCTGAGAGTGCATTTTCACCGCTTATTCTTATAATACTTATTCCTGCGCTACTATTACCTGTTGCTATAGCTGCTATTGTATCAGACTTCATGGTTGCTCCTTTCTTTCATATGTTTTCATTTCTTACAGTTAAAAGGGGCTGTTTCATATGAACAAAGGCATAAATTAATGCTCTTGTTAATTATGAAATAACCCCATTCTCTTCAAATAACCATAATCTTATGCATTTTCACTCTGTAATTTTTTTTCTTTACTTTCTCTGTATGCTTGATAATCCTTTTTGTAATCCTTGCTATAATTCTTTGAGTAATCTTTATCCTTATTGGATCTATAAGATTTTGAGTCACGATTAGATCTAGAATACTTTGAATCACGGTTAAATTTCTTATAGTTTATTACTACCTTACGGTATGGATCTTCACCTTCAGAATGTGTCTCAACATATTTATCATTCTGTAGTGCCGAATGTATAATTCTTCTTTCATAAGGATTCATAGGTTCTAAAGTTACAGACCTTTTTGTTCTTTTTACCTTATAGGCAATGTTTTTTGCAAGGTTTTCTAGTGTTTCTTTACGTCTTGCTCTATAATTTTCTGTATCTAATTTAACCTTTATATATGACTCACTAGTCTTATTAATTACAAGACTAACTAAATACTGAAGAGAGTCTAGAGTTTGTCCTCTTTTACCTATTAAAACTCCCATTTCTTCTCCTTCAATATTTATATCTAATTGAGAAGATTCTTCATCATATATTAAATCAACACTCGCTTCTATTTCCATTGCTTTGAATATCTTTTCAAGGAAATCTTTTGCAATATTATCTACACTCTTTTTTAATTTAACCTTAATTGTAGCAGGTTTACTAAACATTCCTAAGAATCCTGAAGTTTCCTTCTCTATAACTTCATATTCTAGGTTATCAGCTGTTGTACCAAGTTCAAGCATTGCCGTAGTTATGGCTTCATCCACAGTTTTTGCAGTGAATTCTTTCCAATCCATTACTTTTCCCCCTTCTCATTATTACGATTTTTGAGAATGTTTGCTATATCAGATATACTTGTAGGGTTAACAGAAACATCTTCAACATCGTCATTTTTACCGCCACTAAAATCATCTATATTATTCGTATCCTTAGTTTTCTCCGAAATGCTTTCAATTGATTTTGTCTTTGTTCTTGCTATATCTTGAATTTTTCCGCCAGACTCATGAACAGTATTTTTATATAATTTTTCTTTAGCTTTTTCTTTGCTCTGTTCAACTAATTTATCTAGACCTATGCGATCAAAATGTTTATTAATAATAAATTGCTGAATAATTGAAATTAAGCTGTTTGAAATCCAATATATACCCACACCAATAGGAAGCATCAAACAGAAAAACCCTGACATAAGCGGCATTACAACATTCATAGAAGCTGCCGGATTTGGTGCATCATTATTGTCAGTCTTAACAGTCATCAATTTAGTCTGTAAAAATTGTAGGGCAGTGGATAATACTGGTATTATTATGGAAATACTTCTCCAATTAGGTGTGTTAGTAATACTAAGTCCTAGAAAGTTATTTACTCTCATAATACTATTAATAGCAGAATCAGCTACGCTTGAAAGACCTGCACCAAGTAATGATGTCCATTGTGAAGTATTAAATGTTGCTAAAGTTGCAGTAATCTTATCTAGAGAAGATAAATCAAGTTTATCATAATTTGAAACAATATCTGCTAATACAGCTGTTCCACTTCCATGAGATTGTATACCTTGGGCAACTAAATCATAAAGTTCTCCTACAAGTCCAACATGAACTGGGATATTATTAATTACTCTATATAGTGAGAACATTATAGGCATGGATATAAGTAAGGGAAGACATCCTGACATTGGACTGGCACCATATTTTTTATATACTGCCTGAGTCTCCTCTTGAGACTTTCTCATAGAAACTTCATCTCTTTTGCCCTTATATTTTGCCTGTATTTTTTGAATTTCCGGTGCAATAATTGCTTGTAATTTAGATGACTTTTGCTGTTTGAATGTTAGTGGTAACATAAGAGTCTTTGTAATAACTGTAAATACAAAAATAGATAATGCTATGTTCTCAACACCGAATAAATGAAAAAATTCATATATTCCATTCATTATGATACCTAAAATCTTTGCAATGGGAGCTAGTATCCCTGATAATAGTATGACTTCCAAATTTAAATCCTCCTTAGGACTTTTTCTAAATATTTATTATAACCCTGATTTTTAAGGTACCGGGTCATATCCCCCCCTATGAAAAGGATGACATCTTAAAATTCGCCTCATGGCTAAGTACGATCCTTTAATTGCTCCATACTTCTCTAATGCTTCGATTGCATAAGAAGAACATGTAGGAGAAAAAATACAAGTGGATGTTCTTTTAAGAGGCGAAATAAACTTCTGATAAAGACGTACAATATATATAAGAATCTTTTTTATCAATTTCAGAACCTTCTTCTATGTCTATGCAAATTTATATTCGTTTCTTTCAATTCTCTATCAATATCCTGTGTAATTTCATAAGGTGTAATAATGATTTTTCTATCTCGTAATAATTTTTTCCTTTGGCACCTATTCTTGCGACAACTACTATGTCCAATCCACCTAATACCCTATCCTCGTTCAAACGATAACTTTCCCTTAATAAGCGAGTAATTCTGTGCCTAATAACACTGTTGCCAACTTTCTTACTTACTGATATTCCTAGTCTATTCTCATCTGTTCCATTCTTTATCATATACATAACTAAATTTTTATTTGCATATGATTTCCCGGTACCATAAACTTTCCTAAAATCTTCATTCTTTTTTATTGATATTGTTTTTTTCATATTATTTCATAATTAATCCAATTTACTGTTCCATGCAAGTATTTGTCATTATTTCTAGGGATAGAAGAAAAGGTCACATACTTGCGACCTTATTATACTTATGCTGAAAGTTTCTTTCTTCCCTTTGCTCTTCTTGCAGAAAGTACTTTTCTTCCTCCTGATGTACTCATTCTAGCTCTAAAACCATGTACCCTTGATCTAGCTCTCTTTTTTGGTTGGTATGTCATTTTCATTGCTATGCACCTCCTTTAATGTACCGGCGCTCTATTCTTTGTCGAGCATAATATTTTCTATTTATTTTGGAATATCATGTCCATTATATTCGCATTCCCCCCTCTAGTCAAGAGTTTATTTTATAAGGGTGAGACCATTAATATATATTATTAACTGTGTTTCTTCCTATATATAATCTGTTTTAATATATAAATGTTGATAACTTTTTAATTTTTGTGGATAAACTATTAATATTATATTATTAATGTTTACATTTTCCCAACGTTTATCCCCATTGGCCCATTGTTTATATTGTTTTTATTATTATCAACTTTTCCACAAACTAACTAATTATTTATACTAATATAATAACCATTGAAAAATCAACCAAATTGTTATAATATATAACTATGTGAGTATCTATGGAGGCAATAATGAAAAATATAATTAAAGAAAAATGGGACGAGATTTTAAAATTTTTAATATCGGAATATGGTATAACCGATGTTTCTTATAATACATGGTTAAAACCTTTAAAAGTTCATGATGTAGAGGACCATGTCATTACTATTATAATAAATGATGAAAGAATTGGGCCTCCCAGTTTAAATGTTATTCGTAATAAATATGAACTTTTACTTAAAGTTTCTATTGAAGAAATTTTAAACCAGCACTATGACATCAACTTTATTCTTGCCAGTCAAATGGATTCTGTAGAAAATACAAATAAAACACCATCAACAGTTAAAATTAATAACTTACCATCATTTTTAAATCCTAAATATACCTTTGATACATTTGTGGTTGGTGGCAATAATGATTTTGCTAGGGCCGCTTCTTTAGCTGTTGCTGAAAATCCGGGAGAGATATATAACCCTCTTTTTATTTACGGAGGTGTTGGTCTAGGTAAAACACACTTAATGCATTCTATTGCACATTTTGTTTTAAATCAGAATCCAGATACAAGGGTTCTATATGTAACCAGTGAGACATTCACTAATGAACTTATTCAATCTATTCAAAAAAAAACCACAATGCAATTTAGAGAAAAATATCGTAGCATTGATATTTTATTAATAGACGATATTCAGTTTATAATAGGAAAGGAAAGTACTCAGGAAGAGTTTTTCCATACTTTTAATACCTTACATGAATCAAAAAAGCAAATTATTATTTCCAGTGATAGACCACCAAAAGAAATGCTTACCCTAGAAGATAGGCTTAGATCCCGTTTTGAGCATGGACTAATGGCAGATATTCAGCCACCTGATTATGAAACCAGGATGGCTATTCTAAAGAAAAAAGAAGAGCTAGATGAAATTACAATTGATAATGAAGTCTTAAAATATATTGCTACTAATATTAAATCTAATATTAGAGAACTTGAGGGAGCACTTACTAAAATAGTGGCTTTATCTAAGCTTAAAAAAAGAGAACTTAATTTGGAACTAGCAGAAGAAGCTTTGCTAGATATTATTTCACCTAATGAGAAAAAGATTATTACTACAGAACTAATCGTAGATGTTGTTGCTGAACATTTTAATATAACACCAGCTGATATCTATTCTAAGAACAAAAGCCGTAATATATCTTATCCTCGTCAGATTGTAATGTATCTTTCAAGGCATCTAACTGATAATTCAGTTACTGATATAGGTAAGTCTTTAGGTAATAGAGACCATTCTACAATTATTCATGGTTGTGACAAGATTACTGCTGACATAAATAATGATCCAGCAATTAATAATACAGTTGATGTACTTATTAAAAAAATAAATCCTGAATAAAATGTTAATTTATTGTTGATAAATAGTTTATAAACTGTTTATTACTTGTGAATTTAATATTTCCATATTGTAGGATGTTTATAAGACAACTTTCTTCCACTGGATTTTTACATGCCATTTACAATTGTTAAACATCTTTAAAGCCTTTGATTTTATGGGTTAATATTAGATTTCAACAAATTCACAACCCTTATTACTAAGATGACTAAAATCTTTTATATATATATATATTAAAACAGGAAGGGAGTTTATACACATATGAAAATCAAATGTCAAAAATCCGACTTATTAAATAGTGTTAATATTGTACTGAAGGCTGTTCCTGCAAAATCCACTATGCCTATATTAGAAAGTATTATAATAGAATCTGATAGTTCTGGTATTACCTTAATAGCTAATGATATGGAGTTAGGAATAAAAACAAAGGTTAAAGGAAATATGATTGAAGAAGGAGCAGTTGCCTTAAATGCAAAAGTTCTATCGGAAATAGTTAGAAGACTTCCAGAAAATGAAGTTAGCATATCTACAGATGATAATTATATGACTGAAATAATATGTGAGAAAGCTAAATTCTCAATAGCAGGAAGATCAGGAGAAGAATTCCCTTTACTTCCTGAGGTTGAAAGGGAGAATCCTATAACTCTTTCTCAATTTACTTTAAAAGAAATGATACGCCAGACTGTGTTTTCTATATCTGATAATGAAAATAATAAGATTATGACCGGAGAACTATTTGATATTAAGAAAAATGAGTTAAGGGTAATTTCTTTAGATGGACATAGAGTATCTATTAGAAAGATATACATGAAGGATGAATACGAAGAAAAGAAGATAATTATCCCAGGTAAGACTTTAAATGAAATAAGTAAAATCTTATCAGGAGAGGCTTCTGCTTTAGTTAATATGTTTTTTACAGAAAAGCATGCATTATTCGAGTTTGATGATACAGTTGTAGTTACTAGACTTATTGAGGGAGAGTATTATAGAATTGATCAAATGCTTTCTAGTGATTATGAGACTAAGGTTACAATTAATAAAAAAGAATTATTAAACTGTATTGAAAGGGCCTCTTTACTTATTAGAGAGACAGATAAAAAACCAATTATTATTCGTATAGGTGATAATAATTTTGAATTAAATATAAATACTGCCATTGGATCCATGAAAGAAGATATTGATATTACTATGGAGGGTAAGGATATAGTAATTGGCTTTAATCCTAAGTTTTTAACTGATGCACTGAAAGTTATTGATGATGAGACAGTAGATATATATTTAATTAATCCTAAAGCGCCTTGTTTTATACGTGATAAGGATGAATCCTATATATATTTGATTCTACCTGTTAATATTAATATTGACTAATAACCATATATGCATATAAAGAAAGAGAGAGAATATGGATAAAATAAAATTAAGGGATGATTATATTAAATTAGGGCAGGCCCTAAAAGCTACAGGTTTGGTAGAGTCTGGTGCAGATGCTAAATTAGAGATACAAGACGGACATGTTAAGGTCAATGGTCTTGTTGAAATCCAAAGAGGTAAGAAACTTCATGAGGGGGATATTATAAGTTATCAAGGACAAGAAGTAAAAATAGTAAGATAATATTTAGTGAGTATTTTCAGAAGAAATGATGGTGCAATAATGATTGTAAAGTCACTTGAGCTTAAGGACTATAGAAATTATGAAAAGTTGAGTTTGTTATTTGATGATGGTACCAATATATTATACGGAGAAAATGCTCAAGGTAAAACCAATATATTAGAGGCAATATATCTTTGTGGGACCACAAAGTCCCACAGAGGGAGCAAGGATAGAGAAATAATCCGTTTTAACCAAGATGAAGCACATATAAGGATAAATATTGAAAAAGATCAGATATCCCATAGAATTGATATGCATTTAAAGAAAAACAAGGCTAAAGGGGTAGCAATTGATGGTATGCCCATAAAAAAACAAAGTGATTTATTTGGTCTGCTTAATCTTGTGTTTTTTTCCCCGGAAGACTTGAATATTATTAAGAATGGGCCCGGGGAGAGAAGAAGATTCTTAGACTTGGAATTGTGCCAGTTAGATAAAATATATATGTATCATTTAACCAATTATAATAAAACTTTATCTCAAAGAAATCATTTATTAAAGCAAATAGGTGCTAATAGGAAATTATTGGATACACTATATATATGGGATACAAAACTTATCGAACATGGAAGTGTAATTATTGAAACAAGAAAATTATTTATAAAAAAGATTAATGAATTAGTATATAAAATACATAAAAAGCTAACAGGTGGGAGAGAGGAGTTAAGTCTTCAATATGCTCCCAATGTTAAATTGGAGGATTTTGAGGATAAGCTGAAAAAATCCTATGAAAGAGATTTGCTACAAAAAATAACTAATGTGGGCCCCCATAGAGATGACATGAACTTTTTATTTGGAGATATAGACGTAAGAAAATATGGATCTCAAGGACAACAAAGGACTGCAGCACTATCATTAAAATTAGGTGAACTGGAGCTTGTAAAAAAAGTAACTAAAGAAAATCCGGTACTTTTATTAGATGATGTACTGTCAGAACTTGATAGAAATAGACAGAATTATTTACTTAACAGTATAGGTCATATACAAACTTTTATAACTTGTACTGGACTAGAGGAATTAATCAGTAATAGATTTGATTATAACAAGATATTTAATGTGGTCAAAGGTACTGTTAGGTGTGAAAATTAAAGACACATATGATCAAACTGATGATTGTGATGAATGGAGAGTATAAACATGAGTAATGAATACGAATATGGTGCAGATCAAATTCAAATATTAGAAGGTTTAGAGGCTGTTAGAAAGCGGCCAGGAATGTATATTGGTTCCACCGCATCCAAAGGTTTGCATCATCTGGTGTATGAGATAGTTGATAATGCCATCGATGAGGCCCTAGCTGGTTTCTGTGACACAATTGAAGTAAATATTAATAAAGACAATTCTATTACTGTAATAGATAATGGTCGAGGAATACCGGTAGGTATCAATCATAAAGCAGGAATATCTGCTGTTGAGGTAGTATTTACAAAACTTCACGCTGGTGGAAAATTCGGCGGAGGAGGCTATAAGGTCTCTGGTGGCTTGCACGGAGTTGGTGCAAGTGTAGTTAATGCTCTTTCAAAATGGCTAGAAGTTGAGATTTGTGTTGACGGAATGAAATATTTTCAAAAATATGAACAGGGTAAACCAGTTGTTAAGCTTAAGGAAATGGGTCCCACTGAACTAAGGGGAACTAAGGTTTCTTTTCTTCCTGATGATGAAATATTTGAAGAGACCATATTTGACTATGAAGTTCTAATGCAACGTCTTAGAGAGATGGCTTTCTTAACAAAAGGAATAAAAATAATTATTCGTGACTATAGAGAAGAAGAAGTAGTTGAGAATATATTTTATTATGAGGGTGGTATTAAAGAATATGTCCAATATTTAAATAGACATAAGGATTCCCTTTATAATGATATAATTTACTGCGAAGGAAAAAAGAATGATGTTTATGTAGAAGTAGCTATGCAACATAATGATAGCTATACAGAAAATTGCTATAGTTTTGTTAATAATATTACTACCCCAGAGGGTGGTACACACATGATAGGTTTTAGAAATGCATTGACAAAAACCTTTAATGATTATGCCAGAAGCCAGAGATACCTTAAGGATAATGAAGTTAACTTATCAGGAGAGGATATAAGAGAAGGTCTTACTGCTATAATTAGTATTAAGCTTACTGAACCTCAGTTTGAAGGTCAGACAAAACAAAAGTTAGGAAATAGCGAAGCTAGAGGAGCTGTTGATAGCATAGTAAGTGAACAATTAACTTACTTTTTGGAGCAAAATCCTAATGTAGCAAAGACTATTTGTGAAAAGGCTGTATTGGCACAAAGGGCCAGAGATGCGGCAAGAAAAGCAAGAGATCTAACAAGAAGAAAGACCGCTCTTGAGGGCCTTGGTCTTCCAGGAAAGTTGGCAGATTGCTCAGAAAAAGATCCTACAAAGTGTGAAATATATATAGTCGAGGGAGATTCTGCTGGAGGTTCAGCAAAAACAGCCAGGTCAAGAGCTACCCAGGCAATTCTACCATTAAGAGGAAAAATACTAAATGTAGAAAAAGCCAGACTAGATAGAATCCTATCAAATAACGAGATTAGGACAATGATAACAGCATTTGGGGCCGGAATATCAGATGATTTTGATATATCTAAACTTAGATACCACAAAATTATTATTATGACAGATGCAGATGTAGACGGGGCCCATATCGCTACTTTACTATTAACCTTTTTCTATAGGTTTATGCCAGAACTTATTAGAGAAGGATATGTGTATATGGCCCAGCCCCCTCTTTATAAGATTGAGAAGGGGAAAACCATACGCTATGTTTATAGTGATGATGAATTAAATAAAACTCTTGAGGAACTAGGTAGAGATGGTAATTATAAGATACAGCGTTATAAAGGACTTGGTGAGATGGACGCTGAGCAGTTATGGGAAACTACCATGGATCCAGATAAAAGAGTTTTACTTCGTGTTGTTATGGACGAAGAAGAATCATCAGAAATAGATTTAACATTTACAACACTTATGGGAGATAAGGTTGAGCCAAGAAGAGAGTTTATAGAAAAGAATGCGAAATATGTTCGAAATCTTGATATTTAATTAATAATAGATTTTTATGTAATGGAGCAAAGTAGGAAAACGGAGGAAAAAGAATGGATGAGTATATCTTCGACAAAGTGCAAGAAGTAGATTTGAAGAAGACAATGGAAACATCTTATATAGATTATGCTATGTCAGTTATTGCGTCTCGTGCACTTCCTGATATAAGAGATGGTTTAAAACCGGTACAAAGAAGAATTCTATACGCAATGGTTGAGTTAAATAATGGCCCAGACAAGCCCCATCGTAAATGTGCACGTATTGTCGGTGATACAATGGGTAAATTTCACCCTCACGGTGATAGCTCTATATATGATGCTTTAGTTAAGCTTGCACAAGATTTCTCGACTAGATACCCTCTTGTTGATGGACATGGTAACTTCGGTTCAATAGATGGTGATGGAGCCGCGGCCATGCGATATACAGAAGCAAGGCTTAGCAAAATATCTACAGAGATGCTTTCTGACATTAATAAGGATACGGTTGACTTTAGTCCTAACTTTGATGAATCAGAAAGAGAACCGGTAGTATTACCTGCTAGATACCCTAATCTTTTAGTTAATGGTACTTCAGGTATAGCTGTTGGTATGGCAACCAATATACCTCCTCACAATATTACAGAGGTAATAAATGGTGTGCTAAAATTAATTGATAACCATATAGAAGAAGATAGGGAAACTGACATTGATGAAGTACTTGAGATCATAAAAGGGCCAGATTTTCCTACTGGAGCAGAGATTCTTGGAAGAGCAGGAATTGAGGAAGCATATAGAACAGGAAGAGGAAAAATTAAAGTTAGGGCCGTAACAGAAATCGAAACAATGTCTAATGGCAAGCCTCGTATTATTGTTACTGAACTTCCATATATGGTCAATAAGGCAAGACTTATTGAAAAGATTGCTGACTTAGTAAAAGAAAAAAGAATAGAAGGAATTACCGAGTTAAGAGATGAGTCTGATAGAAACGGTATGAGAATCGTCATAGAACTTCGTAAGGATATAAATGCAAATGTAATGTTAAATCATCTATATAAACATACACAGATGCAAGATACCTTTGGGGTTATTATGCTTGCTTTAGTAAATAATGAACCAAGGATACTTAATCTACTTCAGATGTTACAATATTATCTTGAACATCAGAAAGAAGTAGTAACAAGACGAACAAAGTATGATTTAAATAAAGCAGAGGAAAGAGCTCATATTCTGCAAGGATTATTAATTGCCCTTGATAATATTGACGAGGTAATTAAAATAATAAGATCTTCTGCAAACGGTAATATAGCAAAGGAAAGATTAATAGAAAGATTTGCTTTATCAGATGCACAAGCTCAAGCTATTATAGATATGAGACTTCGTGCTCTTACCGGATTAGAAAGAGAAAAACTTGAGAAAGAATTTGCAGAATTACAAGCAAAGATTGCAGAATATAAAGCAATTCTAGCAGACGAAAAGAAATTACTTGGAGTAATCAGAGAAGAAATCATCCTAATTCGAGATAAATACGGTGATGAACGTAGGACAAGCATTGGATATGATGAGTTTGATTTCTCTATGGAAGATTTAATACCAAATGAAATCACTTTAATATCAATGACAAAGCTTGGCTATATTAAGAGGATGACAGTAGATAATTTTAAGAGTCAGCACCGAGGCGGCAAAGGAATAAAGGGAATGCAGACAATAGATGAGGATTTTGTTGAAGAGTTATTTATGACAATGAATCATCACTATATAATGTTTTTTACCAACCAAGGTCGTGTATACAGATTAAAGGCCTATCAAATTCCTGAAGCCAGTAGGACAGCAAGGGGAACTGCTATTATCAATTTATTACAACTTATGCCTGATGAAGAGGTTACAGCAATCATTCCAATTAAGGAATATAAAGAGGACCGATATATATTTATGGCAACAAAATCAGGTTTAGTTAAAAAGACTCGTATTGAAGAATATAAGAACATAAGAAAATCAGGACTAATTGCTATAACCCTTCGCGAAGATGATGAACTTATAGAGGTTAAGATAACCAACGGTCAAAAAGATGTATTTTTAGTTACTAAGAATGGTATGTGTATTAGATTTGATGAGCAAGATGTAAGACCTACAGGAAGATCTTCTATGGGTGTAAAGGGCATGACTTTAATTGGAGATGACCAGCTTGTAGGAATGCAGTTGGACACACAAGGAGAATATTTGCTTTTTGTATCTGATAACGGTATGGGAAAACGAACTGAAATAGGTGAGTTTAACAAACAATATCGTGGTGGTAGAGGTGTAAGGTGTTATAAGATAACCGATAAAACTGGTAAAGTGATATCTGTAAAGGCAGTAAATGAAGATAATGAAGTTATGCTTATTACAACCGAGGGAATAATTATTCGAATACAGGTAAGTGATATATCAGTATTTGGAAGAAATACTTCTGGAGTTAAGCTAATGAATTTAGATGACAATGTTACAGTTGCAAGTGTTGCAAAGGTAAGAGA
>JAAYNY010000223.1 GCA_012520635.1 Clostridiales bacterium
AAGGCAGGAAATGATAGCCCTTAAGGGCTAGCCAGGAAATAAGGTGCGGCTGGCGAGCTATTCAGAGAGTCTTTAGACTCATGCCGGTACCAGCCCTTATAGGGCTGAGCAAACCACCGGCTAAGCTGGTGGTGCTGATTCATTACAATAAATATACTAAACATTAAAAAATAAAATTTTTTTACTCCAACACCTATTGACATCCATTGTACAATTGTATACAATAATACAAATTCATAATTATACAATAAATGCTTATATATTTAAGCTATATAATTTTATTGGGAGATGGAGAAAATCTTATGGAACAGAGAAAAGTATATATCAATCCAAAAAACAACCTTTTACAATTAGAGGAGCCTATTTATCCATTGGCTGATGTTAAGGAAGCCAATACATTCCGCAATTTATTTCCCTATGATGAAATTCCCAAAATTGCATTTAATGATCGTATAGTTCCTCATAATCTACCGGATGAAATATTTATTACGGACACTACATTTCGTGATGGACAGCAATCCAGAGCCCCCTATACCACAGAGCAGATTGTAACCTTGTATGACTTTCTGCATCGTCTTGGAGGTCCAAAAGGTATAATTAGACAAAGTGAGTTCTTCTTATATAGTAAGAAGGATAGGGACGCTGTATATAAGTGTCTGGAGAGAGGATATAAATTTCCAGAGGTTACTTCATGGATTCGTGCAAGTAAAAAGGACTTTGAACTTGTTAAGGAAATTGGTTTGAAGGAGACAGGTATATTAGTTAGCTGCTCTGATTATCATATTTTCTATAAGATGAAGATGACTAGGCGTGAGGCTATGAATCACTATCTAAGCATAGTAAGAGAATGTCTTGAAACTGGTATATCCGCTCGATGTCATTTGGAGGACATTACCAGATCCGACATTCATGGATTTGTTATTCCCTTTTGCTCAGAACTTATGAAGTTAAGTAAGGAGTACCAGATACCAGTTAAGATAAGAGCTTGTGACACTATGGGATATGGTGTTAATTTCGCTGGAGCTGTAATTCCTCGCTCAGTACAAGGCATTATCTATGGTATTATTACCCACGCTGGTGTTCCTTCTGAGTATTTAGAATGGCACGGTCACAATGATTTTTATAAGGCAGTTGCTAACTCTACCACTGCATGGTTATATGGTGCGGCAGGAGTAAATTGCTCACTATTTGGTATTGGAGAAAGAACTGGTAATACTCCACTTGAAGCTATGGTATTTGAATATGGCCAAATAAAGGGTAGCCTTGATGGTATGGATACCAGAGTTATTACTGAGATAGCAGAATATTATGAGAATGAGATAGGCTATCGCCTTCCTTCAAGAACACCTTTTGTTGGTAGGAATTTTAATGTAACAAGAGCAGGTATTCATGCAGATGGACTTCTTAAAAATGAAGAAATATATAATATATTTGACACCGAGAAGTTCCTTAATCGTCCTGTTATGGTGGCGGTTTCTAATACTTCTGGTTTAGCAGGAATAGCCCATTGGATTAATAGTTACTATAAACTAAAAGGGGATGAAGCTTTGGATAAAAGTAACCCTCTTGTGGCTAAGGTTAAGGAATGGGTAGACAATGAATATGATTCTGGAAGAGTAACGGTTATTACCGATGAAGAAATGTTAGCAGTAATAGATGATGTTAAAAAGGAACTAGGTATTTTCTAATAATCAAGTGTTTGCTAGTAGTAATCAGGGTAAATTATAAGTATATTATGGCTAGCGGACGGGTTGACAAGCCTTGTTACTTAACATACAATAAAATCTGGTAGAAATTGAAACCTACAATAACTATATGATTTGGAGGATGATGATGGTAAAAACAGATCGAATCGAAGCAGCAAAAGAACAGTTTGGACAATTACTTGTTGAACAGCTTAAGAGAGTAGAAGAGATGAAGGCACAGGGGGACTTTATTGATTATAAGGCCTTAGATCAGATTATTATA
>JAAYNY010000224.1 GCA_012520635.1 Clostridiales bacterium
AGAAATATACCTTTTAGCTTTGATGCCATGAACTACCTATTAAAGCCAGGAATAATTGTAGCCAGCTCCGGCTTTCTAATAAAATCAACCTATGATTACCTACATAAAATAACGCAGATACATCAGACAGTTTTTTTATTATCCTTCTGCCTGCTGTTCTGCATAATATGTTTGATACTTTTTCTTATAACCGGTACGGTTTCAAGATCAGATCTTAATTAATAGTGCCGTACAGCATATAATTATTCTTTCCCTTACTCTTAACATGGTATAGTGCTTTATCAGCACATTGTATAAGCTGTTCATAATGAATGCCATCGTCAGGGTAGGTAGCTATACCTACACTGCCAGATATTTTTATTGTGCAATTATTATCAACATAGCTAGCATTAAGAGCCTTAATTAGCATATTGGCTTTACGAACTACTTCCTCATCACTTTGAATATGACCGGCAAATACAGCGAACTCATCTCCACCTATCCTACCGATAATTTCACCTTCGATAAATACGCTCCTTATTCTTTCAATCACATTAATAAGAACTTTATCTCCTACTAGATGTCCATGACTATCATTAACATTCTTAAAATCATCAAAATCAATAAACATCAGTACATGCTTGCTATTCCTATTACCATTTATATACTTTTCAATCTTCTTAATAGTTACCTCTCTATTATAAACACCAGTTAAGGGATCCCTGGTTGCTTTATATTCAAGAGCATCTATTTCTCTCTTTTGATAGTCAACATTGACCATCTTCCCAATAATGTGGGTGGGCTTCTTTTCTCCATCATAAATGGTCTTTCCCATAATCTGACACCATATATAATTATTATGTCGACCCTTTAGGCGATATTCAGCTGATAGAAACTCCTTACCTTCTGATAACTGACTGCAAAATTCTAAAAACAAGCCATAGTCATCAGGATGAACAAGATCTTTATTCTTATAGCAATTAGCAACATAATCCTCTATATTAGGCTGCCCACCAAATAGTTCACTGTGTTTACCAGCATAGGTCATTGTATCAGTCTTTACATCATACTCAAAAAGCACGTCATTGGATAATTCAGATGCAATTCTATAACGCTCTCTATCCAGTCTTAGCATCTCCTGCATCTTTTTCTGTTGTGTGATATCAACAAACACCGCTGAAATTGATTGCTTTCCGTCCTTTGTTATAGCATAGTTGCCATTCATTAGACAGTATATTACATATCCATCCTTTTTCACAAGACGAACTTCTGAGTTTATGGCTTCTTTTTTACCCTTAATAATTTCATTAAATGTATTTAAATCTCTATAATAAATAAAATCTTTTAAGCTGGATTTATTTTCATCTCTGGCCTCTTTTTTTGTATATCCAAGTAGTTCATAAAAGCCTTTACTTGCGTAGTGGATATCACATTTTTCCCTTGGAAAAAAATGCACCAAACCAGCCTGTATACTGTTTGTAATTCTGCCAAGTTCAAGAGCCGAATTGGTAATTCTCCTGTCATTTTCTAATTTACAATATAAAAATCCAATCACAATTATAAGCAAAAAACATACTGTGACGATAACAGATACTATAAAAAGAGTCGGATTACTTTCTAAAATATTGAATGTTTTCATTACATACGTCCCCCAACAGTATAACTGAAATTCTTCAATGCATTTTACCTATATTATGTTAAATATGTAATATAAAGTATAGCAAAATGTTATAGTTAATATAATAACGTCCTTATATTTATGATAACACACCAGATGTCTATAAACAACAGGATTTTATTATTATTCCCCCGCTTTGAAGTTATATATAGGCTTTATCATTTTAACTATTTTTACAGTATCTTTTATATTATTTACAATATCATCTACAGATTTATATGCCATAGGGGACTCGTCTAAGGTTGACCTGCCAAGGCATCCGGCATAATCCTTACCTTACATTCCCCAAAGGCAGGCTGTGACATAAGTGTATCAATTTGCTCTAATGCTTCCTGCTCTATCACATCTGTGAATATCTTTAAGTCACTCATCTTCTTATCCCTTCTAGTTTTATATAAGATTATATCATCAAAAATATTGTTAGTCAGGGTAATTAAACTATTTAATAAAATCTTTAATAGTGACTCCCATATTCTTCTCCAATGCTATCTTTTTAGCATAAGAACCTAGTATCAAATCCAACACACCAAGTCCAAATGGGCTGAACATTACTGGCTTATCACCTGTTCTTGCTAGATCAGGATTTGTTATAATATCAGCAATTGGACATCTTACAAAATCTCTGTTACCCCTTAACTGTTCTGTCAAATGAATTGAAGTTCTTTCTCGGCAAACATGATCAAGGTCATCTACAATATTATCACATTGTAATACTACTTCTGGAGAAAAATCTCGAAGTGATATATTTAATATTGTTGACTTGGAATCACATGATGATATATCTGATATATATGGAGTTCCTGCTGTAGTAGCAAATGAAACCAAAGGTGCCAGCTGTAATACCTCATCTATGGATGAAGCGATTCTTATATTAATATTTTCTTCTTTTATTGCATCAATAAAATTAAGTGCATGTTGGTGAATACTGTCATATACAACAAATGTGTTAATATCTTTATATACTTTTTTAATAAATCCAGCTATTTCTCTATTAATCCTTCCACATCCTACAAAGCCGATGGTAGTTTCATTATTATTCTGGTGGATTAATTTAGCTGCTAAAGCTGCACTTGCTGCAGTTCTCTTTGCACTTATAACAGAACTTTCTAATATGGCTTCAACATGTCCATTCTCCATGTTATTTAAGATCAGAACTGCTGACGCCCTTTCCATACCATGATTAATATTATCAGGAAAAGAGGATATCCATTTCATTCCCCCAGCCTTAATATTTCCTCCAAGATAAGCAGGAAGACCAATTATTCTATTGGCAGGATTATCAGGAAATCGCAAGAAAATCGAATGTGGTAAGGAACTATTACCAGCAGTGTGTTCAACATATGCCTGAGATACCATATTCATTATCATCTCTTCTTCATTATCAAATATTTTATTAATATCATCTTTACATAGAATTAATAAGTCTTTCATAGCTCTACCTCCATATTAAAATGTTCTTTAACCCATGCATCTGAATATATATTGTTTAAATATCTCTCACCGCGATCATGTACAATAAAAGCACATTTAGCGGAACTTTCTATTCTTGGAATATACTTTTCAATTGCGCTAACAACTGCACCTGTGGAGCCTCCAGCAAAAATTCCTTCTTGTTTTAACAATTTTCTGCATCCTTCAAGGCATTCTATATCTGATACATGTATGCACTCGTCAGCTATTCCATCATTATAAAGCTGGGGTACTATTGCTGCTCCATGGCCTGGTATTAGTCTTTTTTTTCGTTCATCTCCAAATATTACACTTCCAACAGCATCTACTGCTATTACTTTTGTAGCTAGCCCATTATTCTTTATATACTCTGAATATCCACGAATCGTACCACATGTACTTACCGCACAGAATATGTAATCCAAATCATTTTTAAAATAATCAAAAATCTCTTTAGCCGCTTTTTTGTGACCCTCAGGATTATATAAATTAGCATATTGATTAGGTCGATAGCTATTCCCATATTCTTTTAACAATTCATTTACTCGGTTAATTCTAGCTTGCAAAAACTCTCCAGTTTCCTTATCTGGTTCCGACACATATTCTATTTGTGCACCATATAACTTAAGAAGTTGTATGTTTTGTAAAGTGGTTTTTGGATCAATAACGCAAATAAATTTCAAATTCCACAACATACATATTTGTGCCAATGCAATCCCCAAGTTACCAGAACTTGATTCAATAATAACTGTGTCTTCATTAATTAATCCTTCATCTCTTGCGTGAAGCATCATTGAATATCCACTTCGGTCTTTAGCACTACCTCCGGGATTCAAATACTCTAATTTGGCATAAAGATAAAACTTGTTTATGGAGTCAGAAAACAAGTTATCCAAACTAATTATAGGAGTATTACCTATTGCTTCTAGTAAACCGTGGTAATTTCTCATAAATTTTCTCCTTAAGTAAAATTCGATTTACCTATGTTAATATTACATATGCCTAATTACTTCTACATTAGTAGCTATAGAATCCTTTCCTACTTTTTCTCCCTAATTCACCCTTACTAACCATCTTGGTAAGAAGTTGGCATGCTTGGAACTTCTTATCCCTGTATTCCTTATACAATATATCTAATGAGTTAACTACGGTGTCGATACCAATTAAATCTGCAGTTTCCAGTGGACCCATCTTGTGACCAAATGCCTTTTTAAAAATATTATCAATTTGTTCCACTCTAGCAATACCTTCATGAACCAAAGAAGCTGCTTCATTCATATAAAGATGTGATATTCGATTAGATACAAATCCTGCACTATCATTAATTACTTCTATTTCAATATCTACCGTCTTGAGTATTTCCCTAGTGATATTAACTGTATTGTCTGATGTTGATTTCCCCCGTATAACCTCAGCAAAATTCTTCATAGTAACTGGATTCATAAAATGCACTCCTATTACTTGCTCTGGTCTCATTGTTAGGCTTCCTATGGAGCTTATTGGTATGCATGAAGTATCCACCATATATATACATGATTCTTTACATACCTTTTCTAATTCTTCATAAACCTTTTCCTTAATCTCCATAATTTCAGAAGTGTTTTCAACAATGTATTCCATATGCTGTAAGTCTTTATAGTCTAATGTTGTATGTATACGCCCCAAAATCTCTTCTACATTATATTTTGCTTGAAACATATTTCCCACTCTTAGATTCTGGCGTATTTCTTTTATGGCCTCATTAAGTATTTCCTCTTTTATATCTACAAGAACCACTTCATATCCATATATAGCAAACCTTTGCGCTACTCCCCGTCCCATTGTTCCAGCCCCAATAACACCAATGCACTTATCCATATGTATCTCACCTCATTTTTTTATTTTTCAGGAACTTTTAGGTGTAACCTTTAAATTAGCTGCAATCTTTTTAGAATAAAACAAAGAATAAAAGAATTTCTTACTTTCCATCAAGGAATCAAAGGTGCCTTTTTCCACAATCTGACCTTCATGAAGTAGAATAATTTCGTCATACTTTCTCAAAATAGCTTCATCCATTTTATGAGTTACGATAATTTTAGTTAATCCCTTAATATTAATAATCTCATTTTCAATTTCATATGCTTTTGTATTATCTAGGGCAGCTGTGGACTCATCCATAACAATAATTGGAGTTTCCTTAATCAGACAACGGGCAATAGATATTCGCTGCTTCTCACCACCTGACAGATTTCGTCCACCTTCTCCACATAGGTAATCCATCCCTTTCTCTTCAATTAGTTTAGTTAACCCCGCCATTTCAATGGCTCTGTTCAATTTATCATCTGTAAACTCTTTGAACATAGTGATGTTATTCTTTATACTACTATTAAACAAAAATACATTCTGTTGTATTGCAGACATAATATCATATAAGCTATCGATGTTAATGTCTCTCAAATTATAATCATCAATAAACACATCT
Organism: Clostridiales bacterium; assembly: GCA_012520635.1. Lineage (GTDB taxonomy): Bacteria > Bacillota > Clostridia > Lachnospirales > Lachnospiraceae > Mobilitalea. Next base: position 5,568 of record JAAYNY010000224.1, read on the forward strand.
CCAGTATAATCATGATAATAACCTAATAAAAGTTGTAGAAGGGTTGACTTGCCACAGCCACTGGAACCAAAAAACGCATAAGCTTTACCTTTTTCAATTTCCAAAGAGATATTATGTAAGATTTCTCTATCCTCATTATAAGAAAATGAGACATTTTTCATTATTATTTTCTTAGAAAAATCTTCAATATTGATACTCTTATCAGTAATTTTTTTAGTTTCATGATTATCCTCAATCACAAGAGCTATCTTATGAATTAATTCTACTGCTGCCTTTCTATTGTTCCACAAGGGCATTATCTGTTGAAGTGGTTCCATAACATAATTAGATAACTGCACAAAAGC
>JAAYNY010000225.1 GCA_012520635.1 Clostridiales bacterium
ATTTTTCTTCGTCAAAAAACAAATCCTTAACCTTAAGATTAATGGATAATCCATGGGTATCAGATACATACACCTCTCCTTCAATATTCTCTAGTTCCTTATCCCATTTTACCGATGTCCTTGTCATAAGCACTCCGATAAAAATAAAAGCAACTAGAATAGACGATATAATAATTATCTTCTTTTTCATAGTACCCTCCATACAAATTCACATTTAGTCCTATCTTAATACATTTAAATGCTTGTTTCAACGGTTTTTTGTTAAGTATTACATTAAACTTGCATTAAATGCGTGTATATATATGTACTATTTGTCGCAGGTTGATCAAGCCTATCTTGATGAACTTTCGGAGTTTTTAGGAATTAAAAACAGATTAAAACATCTTCCTTCAGAATTGTCAGGTGGTCAAAAGCAGAGGGTAGCAATAGCAAGAGCACTGATAAATCGACCTAGTATTATCTTAGCTGACGAGCCCACAGGAAATCTTGATCGTAAATCCTCTGATGAAATTATGAAATTATTGATAGAAATAAATAAGAAAGGCAACACTGTATTATTAGTAACTCACGACAATCAATATGCAAATATGTGCAAGAAAAAATTCGTTATTGAAGATGATAAAGAACTTAATCATGCCATTACCAAAAAATGATTGAATTATTTCTCTATATCATCCAATGTACCAAATATATAGCCCATCTCTTCCCACTTCGTAAGTAACTCATCTAGAATTTCAGAATTTGTCTTTGATGTACTATGAAGGAGTACGATTGCCCCTGGATGAATTCGACCTAATAGCTTTTTAAATGCCTCCTCTTTTGTAGGCTGTTTATCATTATACCAATCAACATAAGCAAGACTCCAAAAGAAGGTTTTATAATCTAGCTCTTGAGCCATTTTTAAGTTGTTTTCACTATATTTACCTTGTGGCGGGCGATAATATTTTTTTAATTCTTGACCAGTAACTTCTCTAAATGCATTCTCTAAATCTTCGATTTCTTTACGAAACGCTTCCTTAGTTGATATCTTAGACATATTGGGATGACTGTATGTATGATTAGCAACATTATGTCCTTCATCCACCATACGCTTTACCAAATCAGGACTTGATGTTATATAATTGCCTACTAGGAAGAAGGTTGCTTTGACATTATGTTTTTTTAGAGCATCAAGTATAGCAGGTGTATAGCCATTTTCATAACCAGCATCAAAAGTAAGATAAATTATTTTCTTATCTGTATTACCAAGGTAGTACGAATCATATGTCTTCAATTCATTTGCAGATACATTTCCCGTAGGTGGTTGGCCTTCTGTGGAAAACCCGAGCCCCCAATTTTCTTCACTTTCCTTTACTAAAACGTTTCTATGGGTATTAGCTAATATAGCTATTCCACCACCTAAGAAGTAGAAGAAAATAATTAATAATAGATAAATTATTACTATTTTAAAATTTAACCGCTTCATAGATAACTCCATTAAATATTTATTACTAGTATATTTTATAGAGTGCTTAGTAATTCATTTATATACTGTACTATTTAAATAATAAAATGTAATATATCTCAATCACTATAATAGAGTAGAGAAATAATTGC
>JAAYNY010000032.1 GCA_012520635.1 Clostridiales bacterium
ATATTCATCACGAATATTTTTAGAAAGCTGATTTCTTTGTGACTTCATTATATTTCTAATTTCACTTTTATTCATGGTTTCTCCTTGATTTAGTGTGAACTAGCTAGTTCAATATCAAATTGTGAACAAAGTGTAAACGGTGCCTGACACCTATTTTTTTTCTCCTGCTTTTGTTATTGAACCATCAGGATTAACAAATGAAACATTTTCTAAAGTGCCTCTCATATTCTCCCTAATAAGTCTAATATATTCTTTGCGAAGATGGTCTTGTTCCTTCTTTTCTTCCTCTGTCAATCCTTCATTTTTTGACTTGTGGTATAATTCATTAATTCTATCTATATTTAAATTCATCTCTTTTTCTCCATTTCTTTTTGCTATTTACTTAGGATATTGTTTGGTTTTGATGTGGTCTAGAATGTTGAAGTCTTTGGCTTTATGAGCCTTAAATAAGGTGCCTATCTCTTTACCTTCTATAACACGGTTAATGTTTCTGACATCATCTCCACTGGTTATGACCATATCAGCTCCTGAAGCATTAGCAATCTTTGCAGCTGATAGTTTGGCAGACATGCCACCAGTTCCAAGGGAACATCCTGTTGAGGACTTGGCCATATCTAGAAGGTCATCATTTATTTCTTCTACAATTGATATTAATTCTGCATCCTTATTCTTATGAGGGTCATCTGTATAAAATCCATCTATATCAGATAACAAGATAAGCATATCTCCACCAACCAAGGCTGTTACTATGGCTGAAAGAGTATCATTATCACCAAAATCAATCTCATCAGTAGATACTGTATCATTTTCATTGACTATGGGAATAACACCCATGGCAAATAATTCGTTAAATGTATTTCTAGCGTTCTCACGGCTGATGTCGTTTATCATAGTATGCTTGGTCATAAGTATCTGAGCTGCTACTTGATTGTATTCAGCAAATAGTTTCTGATAAACCATCATAAGTCTTGCTTGGCCAACAGCAGCACAAGCTTGTTTTATAGTACGTTCTGTTGGTTTTTCTTTAAATCCTAATGCATTTCTTCCAACTGCGATTGCCCCTGATGAAACTAATATTATATCTTTTCCCTGACTTCTTAAATTTGACAGTATTCTTACCATCTTCTCCATCTTATCAAGATCAAGATGGCCTGTTGCCAGATGGGTAAGTGAAGAAGAACCTATTTTAACCACGATTCTTTTCTTCATTGTAAGATTTTCTCTTTGTTCCACTTACTTTTCCTCCGTAATTAACTTATTAAAATATTTATATTTATACTAATATATGATTTCCCGCAATGTATCCTGTACTCCATGCCCATTGTAGATTATATCCCCCACAAGTACCATCCACATCAATAAGCTCTCCAGTAATAAAAAGATTATCTTTAAGAAGGGATTCCATGGTCATGGGATTTATCTCATTAGTTGCTACCCCACCTCTTGTGGCCTGAGCAAATTCAAAAGTATTGGTATCATTAATATTAATCCTAAAACTCTTTATCTCATCTTTTAGTCTCATAAGATCCTTATCCTTGATTATAAGTTGACCAGGGTCTAATTTCCCTTTCTTTATCATAACATAATTAAGCTTATGATTAAACATTCCTACTAACATTTGTTCTAGATTTTTACTGGAATTTTTACATCGGCTCTTAAGTATCTGGAATATTTCTTCTTCTGATTTACCGGGCATAAAATCAAGTTCAATATATACTTTTTTACCAGTATCCAATGCTTTAGCTACATAACGACTGACTTGCATTATAGGAATTCCTGATATTCCATAGTTGGTAAATATAATTTCTCCCTCTTCATATGATAAAAGTTTTGAGTCGGCATATGCCATAACCTTGGCAGGACACCTAACACCAGAAATGCTTTTACAAAATTTATCAGGTGATTTTAGGGACACAAGAGCCGGTAATGGCTTGATAATTTTATGTCCAAATCTTTCTGCCAGCTTATACCCACTTCCATCAGACCCTAAATTAGGGGAGGCCTTTCCTCCTGTGGCAAGAATTAATTTTTTACCCTTATATATGTTTTCTTCTTTATCCTCATTAACAGTAGTCAGTGTAAAATCTGGTCGTGATATCTTTGTGACTTTCTCATTATATACTATATTAATATTTAACTTATCGCATTCCATCAATAAGACTGATACAATACTGGATGCCTGTTCAGAATTAGGATATATGTAGCCCATCCTTTCCTTAGGATATATACCAAGCTCTTCAAAAAACTTTAAGGTCTTTGTCATATCAAAATTAGACAGTACCTTAGAAACAAATGTACTGTCGTCACAACGATAGCAATCTAGTGATTGGTACTTATTAGTAAAGTTGCATTTACCATTCCCAGTTGCAAGTATTTTTTTACCTGCCTTTTCTTTTTGTTCGATTATTAATACAGAGGCACCTTTCCTTGCAGCACTAATTCCTGCTGTAAGACCTGATGCTCCAGCCCCTACTATAATCACATCGTATTTCAATTAAAGATCATACCTTTCGTCTACTAGTAAATATATACATCTGTCATTTTCATTTGTTTCATTATATTTTACCACAACTATTAATTCAAGACATATCTTATTAATTTAATATAATATTTGTTCAAATTTAATCTAAATATAATAAAGGAGTTGTATATAAACAACTCCTTGGCAAGTAAAATTATACTATAATTAGCTGGTATAACTTTCAAGTAATGCATATAGTTCATCAATACTATCTACATAAATTCCTTGGCTAAGTTCTACTCTGTCAGCTTCAGGTAGGTTTTTAGCTTCAATATGGGTATAATCATATACAGATTTTAAATCACTATTATACACCACAATATAACCATTTTTTACAACAACATAAAATCTATAGGGAACCATATCAGCATCATAACTTTTTCTAAATTTAACAGCTTTATCAGAAAAAGATATAAGTTCATATGACAGTAGACCATTATTATATTCGGACAAGGTTAAATCACTCATATAATTATCCAAATATTTCTCAATCTCTTCCCTAGTAAGCCCAACTATATCACCTGGAGGGTTTTGTTCTATTTGCTCTAATTTACCCTCTTTTCGGTCATAAATTTCAAGTGTATATTTTGTAGTTGGTAGTACTACAGTTTGAGCCTGTTGTGCAACAGATAAAGTGTCATCAGATTGATTGGATTGATTGTCCTTATTTTCTTCATTGTTTTGCTGGACTATTATAGGTGTAGGCTCACTATTATTATGAAGAGCTGCAAATTCCTCTGATCGTTCAATGGCTTTTTTATTAAATTGTTTTAATGCTTGTTGATAGCTTAAAAAATAGCAGGTAGTAAAAAATGCTGCTAATAAAAATAAGCTTAATATATAGATATATGCCTTTTTGAGTTTCATATAACCACTCCTTTGGCATATATTTTCTCCATTATTTACATGTTTATACATTGTATTTTTAATAATATAAAAAGGGCAGATATAATCAGTAAGTTGCTGCTTATATCCACCCATAATTACATTACTATTAAAGTAGTACTATTTTAAAACATGACCCCAACGTAAAAATCTAATTATCAAATGTCCCTTAGGCAAGTTGCTAAGTTCCTCTTCACTTACCCCTTTCAAAAATATTAAAAGAGCAAAATATATAACAACAGCCGCTACTAAGGATACCATGGTTGCAAATGTATTACTAGCAGTCCATTTATGTAAGGCAAAATATATAAAAGCTGTGGCTACACCCATAAGGCCTGCACTTACAGTAGGAATAGCAAAACTGGTTATCATCTCTTGCTTGTAATCCAAATATTTTTCAATAGAAATCCAGTTAAGAATACATACTAGTAAAGCAAAGGTCACATTACCTATAACTAATGAATAAGTTCCCAGTGGAGTGAATTTTAATAAAATAAATACTAGCACCACATGAACACCCAAGGATATTGCGGAATTAATTACAGGAATTTTAAGCTTATTAATTCCCTGTAAAATGGATGTGGTAACAGTGGATAATGAATAAAATACAATAGATATTGATCCCAGTCTTATAAGATTTGCATCTAACTGATGGGAGTCGGGAAAGAGCATTTTTAGAATGGGAAATGCCAATACTGTCAAGCCTACGGCTGAAGGAATGGCTATTATCATATTAAATTTTATAGCTATATGGGTTTTATTACGAATAACATGATCCATGCCCTTTACCTTTGACTCAGTTATACTGGTAATTATAGCAGCTCCTATGGCAGAGGCTATAGCAACAGGTACATTGGTTAGGGTACGGAACTTATTATTATATTTACCAAGAAGAACTGAAATGTTCTCTACCGTATATGAAGTTCCTGGACTATAATTACTAAATACTGCTCCTTCAAACTGTGCTACTTCCTTTGTTGCCATGATATTACCAAACATGGCATTATCAATGACACCACTAATATGATATACAGTCTGACTTATTATTATAGGTGAAATTGTTACTAATAGCATTTTCATTATATCACTATAGGATTCAACATAAGTATTTTGGTCTCGTCTAATCTGTCTCATTAATGTTGGGCGATAGATAATGTATACAAAAACCAAAAATAAAAGTCCTACTATTGCACCCATTAGGGTACCAAGGGTTGCTCCTGCTGCACCATAAGCCGCAACATTATCAGAAGCACTGAAGTTCTTCATAAGTAGATAAGCCATGGAAATACTAACCACAGCATTAACAATCTGCTCTATTATCTGAGATACTGCAGTTGGTATCATTGTATTCTTACCTTGATAAAAACCTCTAAACACACCCATAATTGCAAATACAAATAATGTAGGCGCCAAAACCTTTATAGGTAGTACAGCATAAGGAACTTTATTTACTACGGTAGCAAAAAAATCAGCTCCAAAATAAAGTAACAAGGAAGAAATCAGTCCAACAATAGCAGCAAAACCTAAAGCACTTATGAAAATACGATATGAGTTTCTATGTTCTTTGACTACTCCTTTAGCTGCCACTAGTTTTGATACTGCCAGAGGCAAGCTATAAGTAGATAGTATCAATATAATTCCATATAATTCATAAGCTATAGAATATGCTCCCATTCCCTCATCACCAATAATACGGGTC
>JAAYNY010000226.1 GCA_012520635.1 Clostridiales bacterium
ACATATTATTACTTTGGTATTTTAGACCCAATTGTCTTATTATATAATATTTGCATAATTATATACTCTTTTAAAAAAATTCAAATTACCATATATACAAACACTCTAAACTAATAAACTAAACATTCTTGCACCAGATCTTACAAGCAAATTACTTATTGCACCATTTATAGTAATTAACAGTCACTCTTTCCAGTAATTTAATAATGAAGTCAACCTATAAGTGGTCTATAATAAAAAAGGAATTTCAGTCAGATTGAGTAAAAGATTGTCTGCACTCAGTCTTTGACCGAACCAATTGTAACTTATTGACAGGCTAGATAGGAGGACTTCAAATGAAGAAGAAGTTAAGGTACCTAACCTACATACTCGCAGGTATTGCAATGTTTACGGCAATCCTTTTTACAAATGATAAGTTTTTTGCAGAAGCTGCAAATAGAGTATACCTAAATGAAACTGACTTAGTATTGGAATTGGGTCATTACAGAACCTTAAAAGTCAGAGGAAGTAACCAGAAAGCAATTTTCAAATCAGCTAACAATAATGCTGCAACCGTTTCAAGTGGTGGTAGAGTTACTGCTAAAGGCTGGGGAAGCACAACGATTTATACCTATGTTGGAAACAAAACATTAAAGACTAAGGTTACCATTGTTCAGATGAACAAGAAAAATGTTGGATTATCTCCAGGTCAAACTAGTCAGCTTACCCTTTGGGGAGCTACTAGCAATGATGTTGAATGGAAGTCCAGCAACAAGAAAGTAGCTACCGTTTCTGACAAAGGTCTGGTTACAGCTGTATCCAATGGAAATGCTACCATAACAGCAACATTTAAGGACAAGAAGATCGTAAGCAATATCACCGTAATCGGTCTAAATCATGATAGCTTTGTCTTGGAACACGATCCTAAGTTCAGTCTTACTGGTAGCGGCTTTGGTCATGTCAAAAAACTTAAAGTAACAGGAACTAATGATAAAGTAATCTGGTCTTCTAGTAACACCAATGTTGCTACTGTTAATAGCAAAGGTAAAGTAACAGCTAAAGGCCCTGGTAGTGCTAAGATAACAGCCAGTGTTAAGGGAACAAAGATCTCTGCTGACGTAAAGGTATTAAAGATTTCTTATAATCAACTAGAGCTTAATAAGGGTGAAAACTTCACTCTAGAAGTTCTAGGAACTAAAAGCAACCCCACATGGAAATCATATAATACTTCTATTGCAACCGTGACTGCAGACGGTATTGTAACAGCAAAGTCAGCCGGTACGACTAAAATCGTTGCCGAAGTAGATGGCAAAATCTTAAGATGTATCTTAACTGTAAGATAATCTTAAAAGGTAATTAATCTACATATTAAATATGTAGAAATAGGATGTGACAACCATATAGAGGGTTCAGCTTTGGGATAAAAAATTCCTAAGCTGAACCCTCTTATGCTACAAGCTTTTTAAATTTAGTTAACACAAATTACTACTTTTGTTTCTTTTCAATCTCTCTACCGTTATTTATATTTATCCCCTAACCACTTCTTACCATCAACAAACCTAGCCACCATCATGGCACATACTGTATTCCCTGAAGAATTCAATAATGTTGCAGGGGCATCAATGATAGTGCTAATTACTGCAATAACTGGTAATGCTGAGGGTGGAAATCCATAGATACTTAGTATTAGCATCTCTCCTATCATACCCCCTCCAGGAATTGCACCCATAACAGCTCCTACAAGGAGACTGACTATTAATATAGAAAGTAACATTGGTATGTTATTATAATCTTTGCCGAATAATCCAAAGAGGAATACAACCTTTAATACTCCCCCAATTACAGAGCCATCTTTGTGTGTGCTCACACCAAGAGGAATAACTGTTTCAGCTATATCATCAGGAATACCCATCTTTTTTGCAGCTTGGAGATTCACAGGAATAGACGCTGCACTTGAACAAGTGGCTAATGCCGTTACAGCTGGTGCTAATGAATTTCTCCAGAAGACTCTAAAACCAGTCTTTCCTGCTGCCACATAAGCATATATACTAAAGAATACAAAATAATATATAATTGATATAGCTATATAAAGTAAGAATACTTTAAGGTAACCTGCTAATATCTGTGTACCAAGCTGACCAATAATAGATGCAAAATAACATGCTAAGCCAAGGGGGCCATAATACATAATTATTTTAACCATCTTCATCATAACTTCTGAGCCAGCACTAAGAAAATCTTTTATAACTTTTGCCTTATCTCCCACCATGGCCACTGAGATACCAAATATTACTGATATTATAATAAGTTGAAGCATATTATTCTTTGAAAATAATTGCGAAAAATCATTAACTGTTACGGTCTTAACCAATTGTTCTGGTAAAGATAAAGCCTTAGCTTCTTCACTTATCTCACTATTATTGTCTGCTAAGATACTTTCAATTGCTTGCTCATCCACTCCTTCTATAGGATTGACTATATAGACCCCAACTATAGATATCAAAGCTGATAATATAGCAGTAATTGCAAATACAGCAACTATAGTTACCAATATCTTACCAAGACGCTTCATTTCCCCCATATTAGCTATAGAAGAAGTTATGCTAAAGAAAACAAGTGGTACTATTATAGTAAAAATTAGATTTAGAAATATTTGTCCTAAAGGTTCTAACACCTTAGCTTGTGGCCCCATTATAGCACCAAGGATTCCCCCTAATATAATAGCTAATAATAGGATTAAAGGTGTAGCATAGTTTTTTATAAAATTCTTCATAATATCCCTCCCAATTACTATTCTTAATTCATTATACTCGCATTATTTACTTAATTTATTGCATTATCTGTTAGAATTCTTGCAATTAGTGCTTACATTTGCTACATTAAGATTAACCAGTAATTAATTAGGATTGGAGATCTAATATGGAGAATATAGGAACTGAGGATTTGAAAAAAAGAGGTTATCTAAATGAAGATTTTCTTTTCTTCAAATTAAGAGATCAAAAAAAGAATGAATTCGAATTCCACTACCATGACTTTAACAAGATAATAATCTTCCTATCTGGAGA
>JAAYNY010000227.1 GCA_012520635.1 Clostridiales bacterium
CCCTTATGATGATGAGTATCTCCCTCTTTTTCACGAAGCTGATCTTTGCCTTCTTCTGTCCTATACATAGAAAGACGATTCATGGCTTCATCAAAATTAACTAAGTGCCCGTCAAACTCAGGCCCGTCTACACAAGCAAATTTAATCTCATCACCAATTGTAAGCCTACATGCACCACACATACCTGTCCCATCAATCATAATAGGATTCATACTTACTATGGTCTTAATTCCAAGTTCCTTGGTAAGTATACATACATACTTCATCATAATCATAGGACCTATAGCTACTATTATATCATAAGTCTTACCTTTATCATTAATCAGATACTTAATGGCATCATTTACATTTCCCTTCATGCCATAAGACCCATCATCTGTAGTTATATATACATTCTTTGCATGTTCTTTCATAGGATCTTCAAGAATAATAAATTCCTTACTTCTTGCCCCAATTATACAATCTACATCAAGTCCCTTTTCTTTCATCCATTTTACCTGAGGATATACTGGAGCAGTTCCTACTCCACCAGCAACAAAAAGTATCTTCTTTTGTTTTAATTCATCATCAGGCATATCTACAAACTCTGACTTTTGCCCAAGGGGTCCTGTAAAATCACGAAAACCGTCTCCTACTTCTAGATCCGCCATCATTTTTGTTGAATTTCCAAGGGCTTGAAAAACTATGGTAACCGTTCCCTCTTCTCTGTCATAATCACATATGGTTAAAGGTATTCGCTCACCCTTTTCATCTACCATTAATATTACAAACTGGCCAGGATAACAATGACTGGCTACTCTTGGAGCTTTTACATCCATTAAATATATTGAATTAGCAAGCTTCTCTTTTCTTGTTATAGTGTATGTATTATTATCTAACATTTGAAAACCTCTTTCTTAGTTAAAACATGCAACAAGATACCCGATAAGCAATTCGGATATCTTGCCTATTTTATAATTGGATTAATTATAAGATAAATCATTGTAAAAATCCAGTATTTTTTTACCTTAAGCCGATTCCTAATCATAATCGGAAAAGTTACTTAATTAGTTCTAGAAACTTCTTATAATTATTATTCTCTAATTCTTTATCAGCACCAATTCTACCCAGTCTATCACATCTGCACAGCAATGCCAAATCATGAACATCTGTATCCTTTACCATCTCTGATATATTGGCAAAGGGTAAATCTTTTAAAACATACAACATATGCATATGATATCTTACCATCATGGATACCTTCCTGATAAATTCTTTATCCTTAGTGTAGTGTTCTAGAAATTCTATACTGACTTTTGCTCCAACCCTGTCATGATCATAGGATGTGATTCTTCCCTTTCTAACCCGAGTATTATCTGGTTTTCCAATATCATGAAGAAGAGCTGACCACATAAACACTTTAGTATCATGACTTTCAACCCTGACCTTTGCCCCTTCATCTAGGACTAACATAGTATGATTCCAGACATTCCCCTCAGGATGATACTTTGGGGATTGCTCTACCTTCTTTAATTTAGCAAGCAAATTCAATGGATACTTTTCAAGCTCCTTATCTAAACTATTAAAATACAAAGAAGGAGATGCATCCTCCAATATATGCTTATTTAGCTCTTCAAAAGTAATATTTGCTATGATTTTATTAGTCATTATAAATCTTTGATGGGATTAGCCTTCTTCTTGCCCGACTTAGCTTTCCCCTGTATCTCAGGAACAGGCTCCACAATATTCTTAGGATGGGGAGGCCTTGAAGCCGGTCTCTTCATGCCTTGTTTAGCCATCATTTAACCTCCAATCATACATCGTTATTAGGAATTGATTGCCTTTTAGCATTTTTATTCTTCTGTTGGTTCTCTCTGGTAATAGGTGTCTGACCATTAGCCTTTTTTATTCTAGCCCTTTTATTATCCGGTTGGGAATCCTTAGGCACATTTTCACCTCTTTTCATATAAATATAAAACTACAGGTTCTTAAATAAAAAGCTTTATATCTCTGGATATGTATAATAGTGTTTTCAAATATATAAATCCTATACTTTTAAATTTTCTACATATTAACCTTAAAATACAAGCATAGTAAAGCTTTAACAGGTAGATACTAAGCACATGATTAAATCATTTTTTAATAATTTTATTAAATGCGGGCTATGGGGCTGGTGCTTAGAATGTTTTTGGACTGGAATAAATTCCATTAAAAACTGGAAAGACAATGATAAAACATTATCTTGTCGTACCTCAATATGGATGTTTCCCATATATGGATTAGCCGCCTGCCTATTACCAATTTGCACTAAATTACAGAAAAGGAATGCTCTATTAAGAGGAGGTGTGTATGCAACTTTAATTTATCTGACTGAATATACAACAGGGATAATACTAAAAAAATACGGAGCATGTCCTTGGGATTATAGCAAATCAAAGTACAATATTAAAGGAGTGATACGTTTCGATTATGCCCCTGTATGGATTATAACTGGATTACTCTACGAAAAAATTCTACAGGAAAAACCATAATCTATAGGTCTTGAATCAAATATAAAAAAGATGTATACTATAGCTGTTTATCTAACTGTTATTTCAGAACTATTGCAAAGCTTTAGGAAGGTGATTATATGCAAAGTGGTCGAAATACAAAGCAAAAACAACATATAGTATCCATACTTAAAAATTCAGATCGTCCATTATCTATTAATGAAATATATAATAAGATAATTAATGATTTACCTCGAATTGCAAAGTCAACTATCTATAGAAATATTGATATATTACTTGATAATAATTTAATAGAAAAATATTATTTTAATGATAGTGAAGTTTTTTATCGATATAAAGAAAATAGAAATGAACATGCTCATTTTATCTTTTGCGATGAATGTAAAAACGTCTACGACCTTCCCTTTTGTCCATTAAGAGAATTAGAAGAGTCAATTGAGGCAGATGGATTTATAATTAAGGAACATCAATTACAAATAACTGGGATATGTAGAGACTGTGCACAAAACCATGTAAATTAAATAGTTAAAAAATAAAAGTCATGGGTCTAATAGACATCATGACTTTTACTATGATCATTAATGTAATTTAAGGTGTCATTCCGTTACCAGTGGTTCCATTACCCGTACCACCAGTTGTACCATTATCAGTACCGTTACCGGTTGTGTCATCAATTCCTCCAGTTGTTCCGTTACCAGTTGTATCGTTAGTTCCACCGGTTGTACCGTTACCATTTGTGCCGTTTGCTCCTCCTGTTGTATCGTTACCTGTTGTATCGTTACCTGTTGTATCGTTACCTGTTGTACCATTATTAGTTCCGCCATTGATACCATTGTTATCATCATCTAAAGTATCATCCTCTTGATTGTCGGTGGCAGAGTTATTGGTACCATTTTTTCCATCATCAGCTGTACATGCTGCTAAAGTAAACATCATGATACAGCATAAAGCAATAAATAAGCTTAATCTTTTCTTCATGGAATACTCCTCCTAAATATATTATTTCACTTTACTCGCTTAGTATCCCACCTATAATATGATTTATGCAGTTAAGGAAGAATTGGATTATTTGATGAATTTAAAAATTCTGGCATATCATCCCTAAAACGTAAAGGAATATTATTTCTTTGCAGTTTTGGATTAATCCTTGCTTCTATAGCTATACTATCAAAAAAGTTCTTCCACAAATCCTGGTACTCATCATATTTATTAATATCATAATCAGATATAATAGATTTAGCATCTGGAGCATCTACTAAAATCCATGACTTCTCTGGAAGATGTAGAGCACAAATATTCCTATTACCATCAATAATGGCGAACTTTTCTAAGGGAAGTCTGTCTGCAAAATGAGGAACAATTAATGAAAGTACATTGTTTTTTGGATGTATTGTGGATATAAGTATATTATTATTATGTTCTGAAAATCTTACAAAACCTAAGAAATGATGAACTTCATTATTCACATAGCGGCTTAACTTAAAGACTTTATTGACAGTCTCATTACTAAGATGATTGATAATACTACTGCCAACATGAAATCCTAGAATAAGAAATCTGTATATTAAGTCTCCCTTTCCTTGATAATTTGATAAGGCCACTCTACAAACCATCTCATATACATCCATGGAAATCTTGCTCTTTATAGACTTTGCTACCTTTATAGCCTTATCAAAATCCGTCTCTACATATATATAGTCAGAAAACAATTCAAAATTGGAATAATTATTTTTTTCACTTTTTTCTTCTATCTTTACATTAGCATGTCCATATCCACTGCTCCAAGCCTGGTAAATTGCTGTAAAGATTCCGTCCATGCTATTTTCACACAAAAAAATTTTAACCTTATTCACATTAGCCCTCCATCAAATAAAGACAACTGTTTAAAAGTTATATCTTTCTCAACACCATGTGGTAACTTCTCATTTGACGCTAAGAGTTCTCTTGTAATAAAGTCCTCATCAATTTTTATAGGATACATCATCTTGCCTTTACAGGTAATAAAATAAACAGCTCTTTTTAAAACAATTCTCATGGCCTTAAGATCTTTAAAATCAAGGATTGCACTTTTTCTTGCCGCAATAATCCTGCGAGCAGAATGAACCCCAATACCTGGAACCCTAAGCAGGGTATAATAATCGGCCTTATTAATCTCAACAGGAAATAAGTCCAGATGTCTAAGTGCCCAGTTACATTTTGGATCCATTAAAACATTAAAATTAGGATTTTCCTCATCTAATAGTTCCTTAATCTTAAAACCATAAAATCTAAGTAACCAATCAGCTTGATATAACCTATGTTCCCTAAGAAGTGGCGCACCATTAATTGTTGATGGAAGGTCATTATCATGATTAACATTTACAAAGGCAGAATAAAAGACCCGTTTTAAGTCAAATTTACTATATAGAACTTCAGATACAGACATAATATGATAATCGGTTTCCTTAGTGGCACCAATTATCATCTGTGTACTTTGGCCAGCGGGCACATACTTACTTCCCTTAGGTCGGCTTTGCTGATTAAAACTAGTAAGACCTCTCTCAGTCATAACTTCACCAATATCATTGTCATTTTGGATATAATCTAAAGCTAAGTTTGCCTGGCTGACATAAGAATTATCTTCTTTTAAAATATATTTATTATTGATACCCAGGTATTCCATGTTACTTTCTCTTCTAAGTTGAATCTGTCTCATGGGTTTTAGGATATGCTTTCTTTTTTTATGAGGAGCCAACTCTTTAAGGCTTTCTGCAGTGGGAAGCTCCAGATTAACACTCATTCTATCTGCGTACCATCCTATGGCTTCTATCAATGCTTGATCAGCACCGGGTATTGCCTTGCAATGAATATATCCATTGAAGTTATATACTTCCCTAAGCATCCTAAGTGTAATATATATTAACTCCATAGTATGGTTTGGACTTATCATAATACCTGAACTTAGAAAGAGCCCCTCTATATAATTTCTTCTATAGAATTCCATAGTAAGCTCACAAACCTCCTTAGGTGTAAAGGAAGCTCTTACAACATCATTAGAAGAACGGTTTATACAATACTTACAATCGAATATACACTCATTGGTAAAAAGTATTTTTAGTAATGATATACATCGTCCATCAGCTGAAAAGGTATGACATATGCCACAGGCAAGACTATTACCCATGCCGGATTTATTGCCTCCCCGATCTACACCACTTGATGTACAAGCCACATCGTACTTAGCAGCATCTGATAATATCTCTAACTTCTTCTGAATTGACATACCCTCTTGAACGATCATCATACTCTCCTACTTTCCAAACAAATGTTCTGTTGCTATTATATCAAAATCATCTAGGCTAGTCAATATTTTTTCGAACAATCGTTCCCGTATAATAATTCCAATCAGCAATAAATTTTAAAATTTACTCCTTCAATAATTAGGTTTTATACCTCTTCATATAATATTCTATTTTAATAACACATTCTTTGGCATCATATGGATAGCTTCTTTTTCAATATCCTGTGCAGCTTCTGTAATTCCCTCTTCATAAGTTGGATGGGGGCGGATTATCGAAGCAATGTCTTTATAGGTAAATTTCTTAGATATTGCCATAGCAAGCTCCCCTATTATATCTGTCGCTCTTTCACATAGAAGCTCTGCACCTAAGAGTCTTCCGTCTGTCTCATCACATACAAGTTTTATAAATCCTCTCTCTCCCATGGAAAGTAAGGTTTTACTATTGCCAAGCATGGGGTATTTTCCAACCTTTACTTGATAACCAAGATTTATAGCTTCTTTTTCATCTAAACCTACACTTGCCACCTCTGGGTCTATATATATACAGGAAGGTATAACATCCAAATCAATTGACGGAGATTTATCATAGATTCTTTCCACGGCTACAATACCTTGGGCAGATGCAAGATGAGCCAACTGCCTACCAGGTATAACATCTCCTATTGCATATATGGTTGGAATACTTGTCCTAAAATCATCATCAACTTTGATATGATATCCATCCATCTTGGGCCTAATATTTTCATCAAATAATCCCTCTATATTGGGACGCCTTCCTACTGATACTAATACTCCTTGTGCGTCTACAGTCTTTCTCGTATCTTTTTCAGTATACTCACATATAAGGCCGAAGGAGCCACCTTCAATAATCTTATCTACCTTAGCCTTAGTGTGAATTGTAATACCTTTTCTCCTAAATCCCATGGCTATACTTCTAGATATTTCTTGGTCCATATTAGGAAGTATCCTGTCCATAGCCTCAATAATCTCTACTTCACATCCCATATCATTGTAAATGCTAGCAAATTCCAAACCTATTACTCCGCCACCTATAATTAATAGCTTTTTAAACTGCTTAATCTCTCCAGTAAGTAAGTCATCACTGGTAACTACATTATTAAGACCTAGTCCTTCTATGTTAGGCATAGCTGGAATTGAACCAGTGGCAATCAAGATATTCTCAGTCTTTATCTCGGTTTCCCCATCCTCAGTCTTTACGCAAATCCTATTATTATCTACAATCTTAGCAGACCCCTGATATATAGTAACTCCATTAGCCTTAAGTAGTCCTTCTATACCTACTCTAATCTTAGAAACCACCTCATCTTTTCTTTGACCTAGCTTATCATAGTCAAGCTTAATATCTGTAAATGAAATACCTGCCTGCTCCATAACCTTTGCTTTTTGAAGATAATGAGTAGTGTGAATCAAAGTTTTTGTTGGAATACAGCCTCGATTTAGACACGTGCCTCCTATATCTCTTTTTTCAATTATTGCAGTCCTTTTTCCAAGCTTGGCAGCCTTTATGGCAGCCACATAACCTCCAGGACCAGATCCTATTACTATTAGTTCATAGTTTTCCTGCATTATAGAATTTCCTCCTTAGCGATAATCTCTCATATATCCCCAGTCTTCCAACTGGCAATCCTCCTTAGCCATATCAAAGCAAATCCTTATGCTGGCATCATCTAGATAAGAATGGACAAAAAACAAAAATCTATCCCCATATCTTATTGCTTCTAAGGCTAAAGGAAGTTCCCTTCTAAAAATTTCTTCACGGATGACCGTTCTTCCTTCATCTGACCTACCGCCTATATAAATATAAACCTGTAGATATAATGCTCCATTTGACTTTCTCCATTCAGCTATAACTTCATCTCTTAAGATATTAAACTGATCAGAGGCATATTCCATACCTATTGTCAAAAACAATTCCCCAGTTATATCAGAATGGGTTAAGGTGTACTTCCGACCTAATATAGGCTTTGTTTTTGTTACATCATCTCTAAATTCGGTAACTAACATATCTGGATTTAATCTATTCAAGATATCATCCCTTATACCACATATCTAATCTAATTATCATATGCCTGACAGTTTAATATGTTATATTTCTTCTTTAATTAATAAGCAAATATCTTCTAATATAAATCTTTTATCTTCATCTATGAATATACCCCTTAATGCCTTCTCTATAGCCTGTCCATCAAACAAACATCCTAATAGTTTCTTTCCTATTTCACCAAAAAGTTCCCCATCAAGTCCATCAGAATAAACAAGACAGTCTTGTATTATTCCTCCCTCAATTCTCATCTGAAGTTCAATATCTCCCCAATCAAACCGTCTGCTTATGCTATCAGTAAATTCTATTTTTTTGCCGTAATTCCAGTCCCAAGAGGAAAACTTCTCTGTCCTTAACTCCAAATCCCTAGCATCTAACTTAGATATATCCATCTCTATAGGCACTAGTCCATAGCTCTCACCAAATGCTTTTATAAGTTCTAAACTTAAGATGTCCATAGTTATATCAGGTCGGTAATTAATTAGATTAGTCACCCTGGATTTTACTGAATCAACCCCTTTTGATTGAAGCTTTTTTCTGGATACATTTAAGTACTTTGATAGGCTTGACATGTCCACATCTACCAAAATAGTTCCATGATGATAACATTTTTCTTTAAATTCAAAAAATGCATTTCCAGAAAACTTTTTTTCTTCCACTGTAATATCATTTCTTCCCGATGGAATTGCTGGAATACCAAGACTGTTAACTGCCCTAATAATTACATCAAGCTGTTTTTGAACATTATAGTTTCTTTTACATGCTATAAAGGTAAAATTCAAGTTGCCCAGATCATGATATACTGCCCCTCCACCAGATAGTCTACGAACTAATTTCCCACCATCCTGGTTAAGTTCCTTAACCTTGCATTCCTTCCAGGGATTTTGATTTCTCCCGATAACCACAGTTTTTTCATTCTGCCATAGATACAAGATACATTCATCATCCCTTACATTATGTAATAAATATTCCTCTAGAGCTAAATTTTTATAAGGATTGGTCTCATTTGTTATTATATATTTTATTCGCCTAATAATAATCACTCTTTCTGCTTTTATTATAATAATAAACAAAAAAGGCATACCTAATTCCCATAATCCACATTAAGAGAAAAACCATCTACTCTTAATGTGGATAGACAAAAATAGGGAATATAGGTATGCACCTTTTACTAATCTGAGAAATTATAACGCAAGATAGGATTTCTTGCTGCACTTACTTCATCTGGCCTACCTATAGGTGTTGTTAGCGGATAATCATGAAATCCATCTGGATTCTTGCAAGCATTATCATAAACTTCTCTATATATTCTTATTGCCTCATCAAGATTTTCCTTACTTTCAGTCTCAGTAGGTTCAACCATTAAGGCCTCACTAACTATAAGAGGAAAATACATTGTAGGAGGATGCATACCGTAATCAAGAAGTGCCTTAGCAAAGTCTAGTGCAGTTACTGACTTTTCCTTCTTTATTTTATCTAGGCTTATAACAAATTCATGCATGCATCGCCCATTACCAAAGGGAATTTCAAAGACATCTTTTAGCTTATCCATCATGTAATTAGCATTTAAGACTGCATTCTGGGAAGCATCCTTAAGTCCATCTGCACCTAAGCTCATCATATATGATAAAGCTCTAACTACAACAAGGAAGTTACCATAAAAGGCTTTAACCCTACCAATACTTTTCTCATCTTTATCTGCAAAACGGAGAATGCCCTCTTTCTCGGTTATTTTGCAAGAAGGAAGATATCTTGAAAGAATCTTCTTGCAACCAACAGGTCCACTTCCTGGGCCTCCACCTCCGTGAGGGGTAGAAAATGTCTTATGAAGATTTAGATGAACTACATCAAATCCCATATCACCAGGTCTTGCCACCCCCATGATGGCATTAAGATTGGCTCCGTCATAATAATTTAATCCCCCTGCTTGATGAACAATACTAGTAATCTCTAATATATCTTCCTCAAACAAACCTACAGTGTTGGGATTGGTAAGCATAAAACCTGCCGTATCTTCTCCAACAACACTTCTAAGTGCTTCTACATCAACCAAACCATCTGGAGTAGAAGGAATATTTATTACTGAAAAACCTGCCATGGAAGCACTGGCTGGATTGGTACCATGAGCAGAATCAGGAACAATTATCTTATCTCTTTTACTATCATTCCTATCCTGGTGATAGGCACAAATAAGTTTTAATCCCGTAAATTCTCCATGGGCACCTGCTGCCGGCTGAAAGTCCATATTATCCATACCCGTTATCTCACAAAGATACTTTTCTGCCTGCCTCATAATATATAGACTTCCCTGAACAGTATCTTCTCCTTGTAGAGGATGAATATCGCTAAACTCTGAAAGTTTAGCAAGCTCATCATTTATCTTAGGATTGTATTTCATGGTACATGAACCAAGGGGATAGAAACCATTGTTTACCCCAAAAGTTTGACCAGCAAGTTCAGTATAATGTCTGCTGATTTCTGTTTCAGAAACCTGTGGAAGATTAAGTTCCTTCTTCCTTTCATATGCAGCTGGTACAGATACTAGCGGTACATCACATTCAGCTACAAGGTCACAGCCTCGATTCTTATTACCCCTCTCAAAGATCAGTTTCATGATTATTCCACCTCCTTAAGAATCTGAATCAAGGTATCTATCTCATCCTTAGTATTAACTTCTGTAGCACACCAAAGAATCTCACCCTTATTTTCATTATTATAAGAATTATCTCCTAATGGATAACCACCTAGTATTCCACCATTCTCAAGAGCTTTAAGAACTTTATCCACATCAGTGTTTACTCTAATAACAAACTCGTTGAAAAAGTCCCCCTTATAGACCATCTCATAACCATCTAGTTCACATAAGCGACTGGCAAGATAA
Organism: Clostridiales bacterium; assembly: GCA_012520635.1. Taxonomy (GTDB): domain Bacteria; phylum Bacillota; class Clostridia; order Lachnospirales; family Lachnospiraceae; genus Mobilitalea. The sequence goes on from JAAYNY010000227.1 coordinate 10,713, forward strand.
TGGGCCTTTGACATTGATAATCTTGCAACCTTCTCCAAGCCATCTCTACCCATAGCACTAAGATACACCGCTGCTGTCATAGCACAAAGAGCCTGATTAGAGCAAATATTACTGGAGGCCTTCTCACGGCGGATATGCTGTTCCCTTGCTTGTAAGGTTAATACAAATGCTCTTCTTCCTTTGGAATCCTTGGTTTCTCCCACAATTCTTCCAGGAAGTTTACGCATAAGCTTATCTGTGGTTGCCATAAATCCAAGATATGGACCTCCGTAAGAAAGTCCAATTCCTAGAGCTTGCCCCTCTCCCACTGCAATATCAACACCATACTCCGAAGGAGCCTTAAGTATTCCTAGGGATATAGGATTACAGCTCATTATATATTTTATATCCTTATCTCCAAGTATACTTCCAATCTCATCCCCATCCTCTAAAAGACCATAATAGTTAGGTTGCTGAATAAGAACACAGGCAGTATCATCTTCAAGCCTATCCTTTAAGATCTCTATATCTGTTACTCCTTCTTTAGTTGGAATCACTTCCATATCCATATCAGTTCCACTAATATAAGTTCTAATGGTTTCTATAGTCATAGGATTTACCGATGCTGATATAAGTGCCTTCTTTCTCTTTCTCTCTTTGCTCATAATTACAGCCTCAGCAGCTGCACAGGCACCATCATAAACAGATGCATTTGCTACCTGCATCCCTGTAAGTTCACAAATCATAGTTTGAAATTCAAAAATTGATTGTAGAACCCCCTGACTTATTTCTGCCTGATAAGGGGTATATGCTGTTATAAATTCCTCCTTGGAAGTTACCTGCTTAACAATGGCAGGAATATAATGACGATATGCACCGCCACCTCTAAAAATCGTTTTAAAAACTTTATTTTTACTAGCTATATCTCTTATACTTTTTGACAAGTCCATCTCAGACATGCCTTTAGGAATATTTAATGGAGCTTTAAGTTTTACTTCATTAGGTATGGAAGAATATAATTCATCCACGGCATTTAAACCAATAGAATTTAGCATTTGCCTTTGTTCTTCTTTTGTATTTGGAACGTAAGTAGCCATAAGCTTACCTCCTACCCTTAGCTGTTCACTTACTCAGCAATAAGTTTCTTGTATTCCAGCTCTGATAATAACTCAGCCTTGTCACTAATATTCTCAACCTCTATGAACCACGCTTCCATAGGATCTGAATTGACCAACTCCGGTTGATCAAGAAGATCTTCATTGACTGCAGTTACGGTTCCTGTTACAGGACTATATACATTTGAAACAGCTTTAACTGATTCTACATCTGCAAATTCTTCCCCTACATTTACCTCATCATCTACTTCGGGAAGGCTTATAAATACTAAATCACCTAATTCACTTTGTGCATAATCAGAAATTCCAATCCTTGCTTTTGTATCATCTAAAAACTGTACCCATTCATGGGTCTTTGCATAAAAAAACTCCTTACTCATAATATTACCTCCTTCAAAAGATTTGTTAGTACTACTTTATTTATTTACTTTCTATGCTTTTTTATAAAATGGCAAAGGAACAATCTCAGCTTCAATCTTCCTTCCCCTTACATCAACTAAGAGCTTTCTTCCTATATCACTATAATCCACATCCACAAGAGCCATAGCTATGGGATAAGAAAGATATGGACTATGGGTTCCAGAAGTGGTTCTTCCTATCTCCTTATCATCATAAAAGATAGGACAATTCTCTCTAGCAATTCCACGTCCTGTTATCTTTAGTCCTATACGGATTCTCTTAGGTGCTCCCTTATCTAGCAAGGCTTTCTTACCAATAAAGTCTTCTTTATTCATCTTTACAGCAAAGCCTAATCCTGCTTCTAATGGTGAGATTGTATCATCCATCTCATGGCCATAAAGAGGCATTCCTGCTTCTAGACGAAGAGTATCTCTGCAGCCTAATCCACAAGGCTTTATGCCAAATTCTCTACCTGTTTCTAGTAGTGTGTCCCAAAGTCTTACTGCATCTTTATTCTGGCAGAAAATCTCATAACCATCTTCTCCTGTATAACCGGTCCTTGACACCATACAGTTAATTCCTGATATGTCCACATTTACCAAGAAGGAATAGTACTTTTTAGGCAAAGCTTCTGGCCCTGCTATCCTTGTTAGTAGGTCTTTAGATAAAGGACCTTGAAGGGCAATAAGAGCCATGTCATCGCTTATATCAGATAATTCCACATCCCCAAAAAGATTACCCTTCATCCATTCAACATCCTTGTGCCTGTTAGCAGCATTAACAACTATAAGGTATTCTTTTGTATTGATTTTATAGATTAATACATCATCTATAACATTGCCCATACCATCACACATTGGACTATATCTTACTTGTCCATCTACCATCGTGCTACAATCATTAGTAACCAACATCTGTATATTATCAAGTGCATCCTTTCCCCTAATAATTACTTCTCCCATATGGGACACATCAAAAATTCCAACAGCCTCTCTTACGGTCATATGCTCTGTGATAAGCCCTGTCTTATATTGTACAGGAAGGATATAACCTGCATATGGAACCATTCTTCCATCTTCACGAATATGGCAATCATAAAGGGGTGTCTTTTTCTCCATAAAATTACCTCCATTTAGCCTAAAATTCCATTTTTCAATAAATTTATTATATTATGGCTATATTCCAAAGTCAATACACCCCAAAATCATAATATGTGCAAAACAAAAGCATTATATAGGTTATGTAACCTCTTATTTAGCTTTTCATATAATACAGTATAAGCAAAATGGGAGGCAAAATATGGGCGAACTACTACGTATTGATCATATTAGTTATACCTACCACAGCCTAGAAGGAGAAACACTGGCACTTATGGATGTTTCTTTTCATGTAAATGACGGCGAATTTTTAGCTGTTGTAGGCCCCAGTGGTTGCGGTAAATCCACTCTGCTTTCTCTTATCGCAGGCTTGTTAACTCCAAGCAGCGGTTCCATATATATTAATGGCAAAGATATTAAATCTTCAGGTAAAAACATCGGATATATGTTACAAAAGGATCATCTTCTAGAATGGCGGGATACCTTGAGAAATGTAACCTTGGGCATGGAAATACAACATAAGCTTTCTGATAACAGCTATGTTCAAATAAATGACCTATTGAATACTTACGGGTTAATAACTTTTAAGAATTCATATCCCTCTGAATTATCCGGTGGTATGCGCCAAAGGGCTGCCTTAATTCGTACCCTTTTGTTAGAACCGGATATTTTACTTTTAGATGAGCC
>JAAYNY010000228.1 GCA_012520635.1 Clostridiales bacterium
TACTATTGTATACAGAATTTATGTTTAAACTATGGATAGAATAAAGACAATTTGTGAACAATTTAGTTCACTTTTATGTCATAAATGGGTTAATTATGCTTTGTTTATCTTCTAGCTAAGATGTCGTAGGTTTATCTTGCTTAAATCTCACTTATTGTGTAAGATATTGTTATATCTATTGATACTAATTTATAATATAAAAGAAGCAGGTAATAATGTTATGAAAAGGCTAAACTTAAATAACTATAAGATCAGGACTAAATTGCTCCTGATTTATTGTTTTTGTGTTCTAATACCAATTATATTTACTGATGCTACTATACTTTATACTGTTCATAAAAATTATAAAGACAATCGTATGACTGACCTTAACTATACAATGGAGCGTGTAAGGTCTAATCTGGTAGATACCGTAGATAGTTGTATGCTTTTCACATATAACCTGTATACAGATGAAAAATTAGATGAGTTTATATCAAAGGAATATGTTAATCATCTGGATTATTATGAAGATTATACGGAGATGCTTAAGTATAATAGTTTGAATTATAACTATAATTATGGAAGATTATATAGAATACTTATTTATGCAGATAATAGCACATTGGTAAATGGTGGAAGTATTGCTAGGCTAGATACTGTCAAGGATGCAGATTGGTATAAAGCATTTGTCGATAGTGGACAGGATATATTCCTATATACCTATTACGATAGTGAAAAAAATTATGTACCCGGTGCTGGAACCAGTAGAACACTGAGTATAATACGAAAGTTAGATAAATTTGATACTTATAATCAGCAAGGTATGGGTAAGGTATTAAAAGTTGACTTAGATTACAGTGAAATGTTAAAAGAAGTTACTAATGAGAAGATTGATGGTCACTTATATGTAAGAAATAAGGATTTGGTGTTGTTTTCTAATAAGCCAGGAACTAGCAGCATGAGGGAATATGAACCTGCATCAGTTATTAAGACTGATGATGCAACTTTATCCATGACATTCCAGACAGGATTTCAGGAATGGGAAATTCTTATTATGGCCAATGACGTCCCCTTTTGGTCAGTACTTACTAGCAATAGGTGGATAATACCTATGGTGCTTTTTAATCTTTTTATACCTACAATATTAATATATTTTGTTGGTAAATCTATTAGTAAGAGACTTTTATTAATTACTCATTACATGGGAAAGGTTGAAAAAGAGCAATTTGAACCAATAGACATAAATGAAGGTGAAGATGAAATAGGGAAGTTAATACGCCGTTACAATATGATGGTAATGAGAATAAAAGTCCTAATTGAAGTAGTGTTTAAAGGACAAGCTGATAAACAAGCCCTGGAACTTGCTAAGAAAAGTGCAGAATTAAAAGCACTTCAAAGTCAGGTAAATCCACATTTTTTATTTAATACCTTGGAAACTATAAGGATGAGAAGCCTTATTAAAGGCGAAAATGAAACGGCTGATATAATTGGTGAACTAGCCATATTATTTCGAAAAACTATGAGTTGGGGCAAAGATTATATAAGTGTGGGCGAAGAGATGGCCTTTATTGACAACTATATACAAATCCAGAGATATCGTTTTGGTGATAAGATTAAGTATTATCATTATGTTATGGATGAGTGCTATGATTGCATAATACCTAAGTTATCTATAAGTACATTTGTGGAAAATGCCTGTATACATGGAATAGAGACTACTGATAAAGAAGGTGTTATATCTGTAACTGTTACAAAGAATCAGGATAGTCTAATGATAGAAGTATCTGATAATGGAAAAGGCATTGATGAAGAAAGGCTTATAAAGTTAAGAAAGATGATCGACAATGCTGATAGCAGCATGCTAGTCCAATCAGATAGTACCGGAATATTGAATTCTTTTTTGAGGTTAAAGACATATAGTGATAATAATGTTAACTTAGATATTGATAGTGAATTTGGTAGTGGTACAGATATTTTGATACAGCTCCCATTAATATATATTAGTAAGGAGGAACCAATTGATGATTAAGGTTATGATTGTTGATGATGAGCCATTTATTAGACAAGGCCTTAGAATATTAATCAACTGGGAAAAGTATGGATATGTAGTATGTGAAGAGGCTTCCAATGGACATGAAGCAGTGAAGATACTAAAAGAGAAGGAAATAGATCTGGTTATTACTGATATCAAGATGCCTGGGATGGATGGTCTGGAGTTAATTGAGTATACAAGAAAAAACATATCCCAAGGGATTCCATTTATTATATTAAGTGGATTTTATGAATTTGAATATGCCAAAAAAGCCATAAAGTACGATGTAGCTGATTATGTATTAAAACCAGTTCAAAGGGATGAGCTTGTTAGAGTTTTAGAGGAATACAAGGAAATATACTACCGTCAGATTGAAAATTATAAAAAGCAAGAAATATCGGACAAGATTATCTTCGATAGGAATATGGCCAGCTTAGTGTCTGGTGTTTTTACTGGTGAGAATATTTCTAATATAAAGAAGTATCTTCTTAGCATAAATAATGTTAGATATATTCGAATTGAGTTTGATGTATCCAGTGGCAAATATAAAAAACTATCAGATGAAGAGAAAACTGTGGAACAACATCATCTATATGAGGCCATGAAAAAATATCTTGATGAACATTGGTATCATGTCTATATTCCTCATAGCAGTGATAATGAATTTTACGTTGGATTCATATATACAAGAAAATTGTCTGAGAAAGAAAATCTTAGAGAAAAAGAATATATAAAAAATCTTCATGAAGCTCTAAGCTTTGCATTACCCTATAAAGTAATCTTATATATAGGCCAGATGGTGAATAGCATTAAGCAGATTTCTGAATCCTACAGGTCAGCATTAATAGCAAAGAACTTCCAGTCATATTCTAAAATCATAGACATTGCCTTTTATGATGAGATTAAGAACAAAATAAGTACTAATAAATATCCGGTGGACAAAGAAGTTCTTGATAGTCTAATTAAAGCAATTGAAGAAAATGATAAAGAACATATTGAACAAAGGGTTGATTATCTATATCAACATTTTAAAGATTTGGTAGCTGACCCTGAGATGATTAAAATTAGTGTAGATTATCTTTTGTTTAGTTTGATAAGCTTAGCAAAAGAACTTTATCCAGAATTTGATCAAGAAGAAGTATCAGGTATGATTGATCAGGGAAGATATGGGCGGATGGCAGTAAGGGGCAGTGCTAGTCACCTTAAGAAGTTTGCCCTAGAATTTTCTGATTATCTAAATTCTTTAAGGAAGCATACATTTGGAGGGGTACTTGTTGATGTAGAAAGAGAGATATTAGAAAACTACAAGGATAATCTTACTTTAAAATCCTTAAGTGAAAAGTACTTTATAAATAGTGCTTACCTTGGCCAGATATTTAAAAAACATTTTGATATATCCTTTAAGGATTATCTGAATAATTACAGAATTGATAAGGCCTGTGAAATGCTTCTTAGATCTGATGATAAAATTTATGAAATTGCTGAAGCAGTAGGTTTTAATAATACTGATTACTTTATTAGTAAATTTGTACAACTAAAAGGTACGACTCCCCTTCAATATAGGAAGCAATTTTTAAAAAATACAAAAAATTAGATGTTTTATCTTGTAAAATATAATTATTTATATTTACTCTATACTTTCTACATTGAAGTAGTTGTGCAATAAGGCTAGAATTAAGTTACCTATGAAAGTATTATTGTGCAAAATATAAGCAATCTACTTTTATAGAAAATAAGTATAGGGAGGAAATGACATGAAGAAATTTAAGACATTGTTAGCTTTAATGTTAGTTGTTACAATGTCTGCAGCACTTATTACCGGTTGTGGGAAAGATAAAAAAACTTCCGACAAAGGTGCAGTAACAGATAATGCAGACAAAGACAACAAGGGCACTGATACAGGCTCAAAAGGAGAAAAAGTATTCACTGTTTTCCATGCAGTTCCTGGAACAGAGGTTCCTGATGACAACCGTATCTTGAGAAAGATTGCTGAGAAGGTTGGAGCTTGGGCTAAGGTATCTTGGTTAACAGCCCAGACTGCTGATGAGAGAATTGGTATTATGATAGCTGGTGGAGACTACCCAGACCTAATTACCGGTTCAACAGGAACACCTTCTTTAATTGAAGCAGGTGCTTTAGTTGCTATTGATGAGTATTGGGATAACTATCCTAATATTAAGAATTACCTTTCCGAAGGTGATTGGAACAAAGTAAGACATGAAGATGGTCATATCTACTTAATTCCTCAGTTTGGTATTATTAAAGGAAAAGAACTTGCTACAGAGCATTGGGATATGGGATTCTGGATTCAGAAGAAAGTTCTGATTTGGGCTGATTTCCCTGAGATCAAGACATTAGATCAGTATTTTGACCTGATTGCTGCTTATAAGGAAGCTAATCCTACTACAGCAGACGGTCAAGAAACAGTAGGATTCACCATGAGTTCTGAAGACTGGAGATATTTTGGTATCGAGAGTCCTCCATTATTCTTAACAGGAAATCCTAACGATGGTGCATGTATTATTGATCCAGAAACAGTAACTGCTATTGACTACAATACAATTCCTGAAGCCTATACATATTATAAGAAAATGAATGAAGTATTTAACCAGGGACTTGTTCATCCTGAGACATATACTATGTCTTATGACCAATACATATCTCTATTATCTACAGGTAGAGTATTAGGTACCCTTGATCAGTTCTGGAACTTTAATACAGCAGTTCAAGCTTTAGAGGCACAGGGCAAATTCGAAGATGGATATGTACCTCTACCTATTACTATTGATGGTGAAACATTAGATAGATGGCATAGCCCTGCAGCACTTGATGTATCTAACGGTTTAAGTATTACAAAAAGCTGTAAAGATATCGAAGGTGCATTACAGTTCTTAAATGATCTTCTTGATGATGAAATCGCTAGATTAATCTACTGGGGTGAAGAAGGCGTAGATTACATGGTAGATGAAGATGGCGTTTTCTATAGAACAGAAGAACAAAGAGCTAATATCCGTAACACTGACTGGGTTGCACAGAATATGGTGAGTTCAGCATATTCATACTTCCCTCATTACGAAGGTTTGTTTGATGATGGAATCAACTCAATTGATCCTAATGAGCAACCTGGAGAATACTATGACAGTCTAGAGCCTGTTGAGAAAGAACTTCTTGACGGTTATGGATATCAGACATTCCTTGATTTCTTAAGTCCTAGTATTCCAAATGAGCCTTGGTATCCAATGTGGTCTTACACTAATGCTTGGACCAGTGATACAGATTATGGTGCAGCTAGAGCAAGAATTACAGAGCTTAAGCATGACTATTTACCAAGAGCTATGATGGCTCCTGCTGATCAATTTGATGCTATCTGGGATGAGTATATGGAAGTTTATAGAACTGAAGTAGATATTGATGCTTATCTAGATGAACTTACAGCAGAGGCTAGAAGAAGAGTGGCTATTTCTGAAGGTAACTAATTTATAGAAGATATTAAAAATCGGTAGTTTATCTATCGGATATAATGGGGTGTCTTAAGATTGTGTCCATTTAAGACACCCCTTAATAAATATTTCCCTTATTAAGTTAGAGTGGAGGCACTAGTAATGAACAAAGGTAAAACCTATTATAAAATAATAATAGCTGTTTTGTGCTTTGCATCTGTTATAAGTTTTTTCTTACCTTATCTACATCTTCCTGAACAAAAGGGAGTTGAGACTGGTTACACATACGAGCCAGAGAAAGTAGCTCTTGAGAGTGATATTATTAAAGATGTGGCTAAGGAAACAGGCGTTGCAAAGAATATAGTATATAATGCTGCCAAGAATATTTACAATGGTAAAGATAGGCAGTCTATTGAGAGCAGACTAAAAGAAGAAGAGTATGTTATTATTGATATGTTAACAGAAAGAATGAATGAGTTAGTCGCTGATTTAGAAGGTTTTGGCGATTTGGAGTCAAGGGATTATTCCTACTTTGGGGTTATTAAATTATCAGCCTCCGTAATAAAGTACTTTGATCAAGATATTATCAGTGCATTATTAGTTATTATAAGTTTGATAATGACAGTGATATTATCATATGTATCCGGCTTTATTATGATTTTAAAGAAAGGTCTTGAGTCATATAAACCGGTTAAGATATTATCGCTGATTAATATAGGATTGGCTCTGGTAGGACTTTTATCAGTTAATGGAATTAGTATTGGGGCACTTCAAGTTGATAAATTCCACACAGAGAATTGGGGTATTGGTTTCTTTCTTATAGCTGTAGCTAATTTCATAGTTCTAATTCTTGCAGTAGTTGGGAACATGCATGAAAGATGGGCAGGAATAGTTACATTTAAGATGATCTTAAAGCAAAAAGATTTAATTTTAATGACCATTCCATTTGTGATTTATGTATTGGTTCTAACATATGGACCATTGACAGGATGGAGCATGGCGTTTCAGAATTATAAACCAGCTGCTGACAAGCAAGCTTGGGTGGCTTGGGATAAGTTTGTCTACCTATTGACAGAAAAGGATTTCTTATTGGCCTTTAGAAATACTATAGCTATGAGCTTAATCAACTTAGTCTTTAGCTTTGTATTTGCAATAGGATTTGCACTTTTACTTAATGAAGTTGTAAATATGAAAGGTAAGAAATTCGTTCAGACGGTTTCCTATCTACCTCACTTCCTTTCATGGGTAATTGTTGCTTCTATAGTTAAAAATCTATTATCTATAGATGGCGGAATTATTAATGATTTACTGGTTAGTATAGGTGCTATTGATTCACCAATTAATTTCTTTGCTAATGGCAAGTACTTCTGGTGGGTGGTTGGATTTGCTGTTGTATGGAAAGAAACTGGCTGGAACAGTATTATATATCTAGCATCGATAACTGCAATCAGCCCTGACCTTTATGAGGCGGCTTCCATAGACGGTGCAGGAAGGTTTAAGAAGATGCTACATATTACCTTACCAGGTATTAAATCAACAATCTTTGTTCTTCTAATTATAAACTTTGGTATGATTATGAACTCTGGTTTTGAGGCACAGTTGCAGTTAGGAAATGATATAATAAAAGATACAGCTGAAGTTATAGATACATATGTACTTCAAAAATCCTTCTTCCAAGGTGCTGATTTCTCATTAGGTACTGCAGCAGGTATATTTAGAAGTGTTCTAAGTATTATCTTAGTTTCCCTTGCCAACAGAACATCTAAGTACTTTGGCCAGGAAAGACTATATTAGAAGGAGGGGATAAGAATGAATAACAATAATAAAATCAGAAAGAGTCCATACGATATAGCTTTCATAATTGTAAATACAATACTATTAACCTTGTTTTGTGTATTTACCCTATATCCCATCCTTAACACCTTAGCAGTTTCCTTTAATGAAGCGGTAGACACATTAACAGGTGGAATTCGTTTGATGCCTAGGAAATGGACCACAGAAAACTATAAGGCTGTGTTAAAAATGGGTAGCTTGGTTCGAGGAGCTTATATATCTGTTCTTAGAACAATTATTGGAACTGTATTTCAGACCTTAGTAACAGCTATGCTTGCATATGTACTATCAAGAAGAGAATTTTATTTTAATAAAGAAGTATCTTTATTATATGTTGTTACAATGTATATAAATGCAGGTATTATACCTACACTATTACTATATCAAAAACTGGGTCTAACTAATACTTTCTGGGTATATATAATTCCAGGAGCGGTATCAGCATATAATATGATAGTAATTCGAACATTTATGAATGGTTTATCCAATAGCTTTGTTGAATCAGCCCAGGTAGATGGAGCAGGTCATATGAGAATATTCTGGCGAATCATATTCCCCTTGTGTAAACCAGTATTAGCTACGGTAGCTTTATTTATTGCAGTTTACCAATGGAACTCATGGTTTGATGTTATGATTTATAATGCTCAAAGATCTGATTTGACAACCTTACAGTATGAGCTTATGAAACTATTATCATCTGTAACCCAGCAGTCTGGTGATCCAAATGCTATGAAGCATGCTGCCAGCATGGTTACTCCTGAATCAGTACGTGCTGCTGCAACAATGGTTACAGCATTACCTATTGTAATGGTATATCCTTTCTTACAGAGATATTTTGTAAGTGGATTAACCATCGGTGGTGTTAAGGAATAATATTATATAAGAAAATAAAAAAGTTAAGGCAGACATTATTAAATTGTGTCTGCCTTATTTTTATGTTTGACAGGCCTCTTGTTAGAAACATATAATTGAATACATATTAATAAATAGAAAAGGAAGTTGTCAGATGATAAAGAGTGAGATTTCGGAGATTAGAAAACAGTTTAAACATGAGAATAGTTCTATAACAAAAGTAAGTGGATGTTATGTTGATGGTGAGAAGAATGTTAAGACGAAATTTACAGAAACATTTTTATGCATGCCAGAGGAAGAGACATTTAAGTACTTTGAGATATTTAA
>JAAYNY010000229.1 GCA_012520635.1 Clostridiales bacterium
CTCCTGTTGAAGATAAGGCTTTACTAACATCATGGTATGAACCATTGATTTTTGCAGAACGTCTACCTGTAACAATTAAGGCCTTACTGCCTATTGTAGCAAATACTTCTTTGTTTTTTAAAACCACTTCTTCTCCAAAAAATATCTTGGTGGGCATTTCATACTTAAATTCCATGAAATCTTCTCCTTATTTTAAAGTATATCTTTAAGTCTACAAGATGCAAACTATTGTTAGCTTTTGCCTATTTATTTTATCCTATATAATACTAAGTTACAAGTCGTCCAAATACTTCTTTGCAAAAAATAGGGTTTTCAAGCATCTTATCTCCATCGAATTATTATGAAGAATGAAATACTTGAAAACCCTTTAATTTATCTACTAACATATGCGTTTATTATCTATCATCAATTATTTAAGTGTAACAGTCCCTGAATATACAGCAACTATATTTACTTGTACCCAATAATCCAATATATATCCCATTGGCACACATGAATAAGCTGATAATTCAAGAGTCCCACTATATTGGCCGTCATCATAATTAATTGAATGAGGCACATAGCTACTAAGCCCAGCCCGTACAAGTTGAAGTTGTGAAATAGGAACAATAGGTGTATAGTAAACTGTCTTACTTATGGTTTTAGTTTTAACTCTGTCATCATAAGCTGTTACTGTACCAGAATATGTTGCGACTATTTTAACGTCTATTGTGTATCCTTCTACATGGGTAACTTGACAATAGTAAGATTGTAAATCAAGTGTTCCCTTATATCCTCCCCTATCATAATACATAGATGTAGGTATATGAGATCTTGGTGAACTTAAAAGATCTGTTGCCTCTCTAGAGTCTATTCTAAAGATATAAGTCCGCTCTTGTGTCACAGTTTTGGTGGAATTAGATGCTAGGGCTGTAGTAGTAAAACTAGATAAAATAAAAACCATTACTAACAAAAAACAAGTTACTTTTCTTAATAATTTAAACTTAGATAACATTGTTATAACCCCTTTCATACTTTTTTAGCATATTTTTACTTGCATCTAAATTTTACTATTTTTCCATCTATATGTCAATAATTAACACATTAAAACTGGTCAAAAACGGCAATGCTTCTCTTTAAGATTCCCTGTAAATATGAAATAAGAATGCCATAGTTGGTTATGGGCACCTGTTGATCTCGGGCACATTTTTGACGGTAGTTCATCTCTCTTTCATTAAGCATACAACCTCCGCAGTGAACAATCAGCTTATATTCAGAAAGATCATCAGGAAATTCCCTGGCTGATGTAAATTTAAAATTCACTTGCTTTTTAGTATAATCCTTAATCCAACGGGGAAGCTTTACAGTCCCTATATCATCACACTGTCTATGATGAGTACATCCTTCTGATATTAGAACAGTATCACCATCCTTTAGGGTATCTAGGGCATATACACTTTTTACAACACCTTCAAGATTACCCTTATATCTGGCAAACAGTATAGAGAATGACGTCAAATAAATATCTTCAGGTGTATCAATGGCCACCTTAGAAAACACCTGACTATCGGTAATTACAAGTCTTGGCTTTTTCTTAAGATTCATAAGTGTATCTTTAAGTTCAGTATCTTTTACCACAATAGCTGTTCCATTGGCATCTAATATGTCACGGATAGTCTGTTGCTGAGCCAATATAAGTCTTCCCTTTGGAGCCGCCTCATCAATAGGTGTAACAAGGACAACAAAATCTGATGGCTTAATAAGGTCACCCACAATTTTTTTATCACTTAAATCAGTGATAACTAATGAAGCTATTTTCGTCTTTAGTTCTTCAATCTTATAGCCAGTTTTGGCACTAACTAGAAATCTATTATCAGTTTCTGCTTCTTCTAGTTCTATTAAATCCAGCTTGTTATAGACAACTATATAATCGATCTGCTTTTTACGAAAGAGTTCAATAAGATCTTCGTCTTCTTTTTTCATACCACAAACAGCATCAATAACCAGTATGGCAATATGGGTTTTATTAAGAACTTGCAGGGCTTTTTTTACCCTTTGCTTTCCCAGTTCTCCTTCATCATCTATTCCTGGTGTATCAATTATCATAACAGGACCAAGGGGAGCTAGTTCCATAGATTTGTATATAGGATCAGTTGTAGTTCCTTTCACATCAGAAACTATGGCAAGATCCTGACCTGTAAGTGCATTTACTATACTGGATTTTCCTGAATTTCTCATCCCAAAAAAGCCGATATATATACGATTTGCTGATGGCGTATCATTAAGTCCCATAACTTCCCCCCTAAAACCTAAAATCACGATTTCCATTGGTTATTTTTACCAGATTTTCCTCTACAATCTTTTTGACCTTTTGATTTGATATCTTCTCGGTCTCTTTCCCAATAAGCAAGTTACCAAGAGTTTTTGTGTCAACTGAGGCATAATCCTCTAGATACTCCTTCAGTGTCATTATGGCATTAGGGTGACAGGAATTTTGTATTTGTCCAGTCTTACTAAGACTCATAAACCTATCACCAGTCCTTCCTTCCCTGTAGCAGGCGGTACAAAAACTAGGTATATAACCCAGCTCAATAAGCCACTTTATAACTTCATCAAGGGTTCTTGTATCACTAATATCAAACTGTGAGGAATTTTCATCTTCTGCTTCTGGTTGACTATATCCCCCAACACTTGTTTTAGAAGCTCCACTGATTTGGGAAA
>JAAYNY010000230.1 GCA_012520635.1 Clostridiales bacterium
AACAGTTATGTGATACTGTCCATGAGATGGATAGTGGAAAAATTGTAGAAAGAACTTAGAATTTTATTAATTCCTTTATATATCCTTGGCTGTGGGGTATAATATGAATGATATAATAGAAAGAAATGCAAGAGAAAGGTCAAGGTAGAAATGAAATACATCCAAGATTTAAGAGAAGGCGACTTTATAAAGAATGAGATATATCTATGCAGATCGAAAAGAGTATTAACCGGAAAAAGTGGTAAGGAATATGTATCTTTAGTTTTGCAAGATAAGACAGGAACTGTTGACGGAAAGATATGGGATTTTAGCAGTGAGATAGGGCAGTATGAAGAGTTGGATTTCGTACATATTGATGCTAGGGTAACCAGTTTCCAGAACGCACTTCAGCTAAATATCAGTAAAATATATAAGAGTAGAGAAGGGGAGTATTATCCAGAAGATTATTTTCCAAAGACAGATAAAGATGTTGAGGAAATGTATAATAAAATTAAGGCTTATATAGAAAGTATTAAGAATCCTAGTTTAAAGGTTCTTATGGAAAGTATTTTAATTAAGGATCAGGATTTTGTTAAGAAATTCAAGGATCATTCTGCGGCTAAAAGTGTACATCATAGCTTTATGGGGGGATTACTGGAGCATACCCTTGGAGTTGTGAAAATGTGTGATTTCTATGCTGCTAATTATCCTATTATAAATAGAGACTTGCTGATATCAAGTGCTCTGTTACATGATCTGGGTAAGATGGATGAAATATCACCATATCCTCAAAATGATTATACAGATGATGGTCAGCTTCTTGGACATATCTTTATAGGGGCATGTATGGTTTCTGAAAGAATAAAAGAGATACCAGGTTTTCCGGAAAAACTTGCTAGTGAGTTGCTTCATTGCATACTTTCTCATCACGGAGAGTTGGAGTATGGTTCACCTAAAAAGCCTGCAACAATTGAAGCCTTAGCCTTACATTTTGCAGATAATACTGATTCAAAACTTCAGACTATGACAGAGATATTAAACTCTAATGATCCCAAGGTAGATTGGATGGGATATCAGAGACTATTCGAGTCTAATGTTATGAGGAGTAGTAAAGGTAAAGAGTAGAAGAACTTAGATTTAAGTAATATGTTTTTGTAGTTTAAATATCACATAGAAAGTAGTTATTAATATGGTAAAGAAAAATGATCGGCTAGTTGTTAATATTGAAGATATAGGAACTAATGGGGAAGGCATAGGAAAACATGAGGGCTATACCCTCTTTATTAAGGACACCACTATTGGTGATAAGGCCTTAGTGAAGGTTATTAAGACTGGGAAATCCTACGGATATGCAAGGTTGGTATCTATTGAAGAACCTTCCCCTTATCGTGTTAAGCCAAGATGTCCCATTGCAGATAAATGTGGTGGATGCCAGATTATGCATATGGATTATAAAAAACAGCTAGAATATAAAGAAGATAAGGTGCGAAACTGCTTAAGTAGGATAGGTGGCTTTAAAAATATACCTATGGAACCTATCTGTGGAATGGATCAGCCTTATTATTATAGGAATAAGAGTCAAGTTCCTGTGGGAAGAGATAAAGATGGTAAGATTAATATAGGATTCTATGCAGGAAGGACTCATCATATCATAGATACAGATCACTGTTATATTAGTGCAGAAGTTAATACACCGATTATTAAATATCTTCGTTCATTTATAGAAAAACACAAGATAGAGCCTTATGATGAAGTAAATCATACAGGGCTTCTTCGTCATATCCTTATAAGGGTAGGATATAGCTCAGGTGAGGTTATGGTCTGCCTTGTCATAAATGGTAAGGACATTCCACATAAGAAAGAGTTAATCCAAGGCTTGCGTAAGATTCCTGGAATGAAAAGTATCTGTCTTAATGTAAACACATCTAAGACAAATGCTATACTTGGTGACCAAATAATAAAGGTCTGGGGAGAACCTTATATTATTGATTCCATTGGAAATGTTAAGTATCAGATATCACCTCTATCTTTCTTTCAGGTTAATCCCATTCAGACAGAAAAGCTATACAATATTGCTTTAGATTATGCTGACCTTAATGGGGATGAAGTGGTCTGGGACTTATATTGTGGAATAGGTACGATATCATTGTTCTTGGCACAGAGGGCTAAGCAGGTCTATGGTGTTGAGATAATACCTCAAGCTATAGAAGACGCTAAGACAAATGCCAAGATTAATAATATTAATAATGCCAAGTTTTATGTAGGGGCAGCAGAAGAGGTGCTTCCAAGAAAATATAAAGAGGACAATATAAAAGCAGATGTAATTGTTGTAGACCCACCTAGAAAGGGTTGTGACGAGAGTTTGTTGGCAACCATACTTGATATGGCACCAGAAAAGATCGTCTATGTGTCCTGTAATCCTGCAACTTTGGCAAGAGATCTGAAGTACCTTGCTGATGGAGGATATGAGCTTAAGAAGGTAAAACCGGTGGATCAGTTTGGACATAGTGTACACGTTGAGACGGTGGTACTTTTGTCCCAACAAAAACCAAGTGATAAGATTGAGGTTGATTTGGACTTGGATGAGATGGATGTAACGTCAGCTGAGACCAAGTCGACTTATGCTGAAATTAGGGATTATGTGTTGAAAGAGCATGGATTGAAGGTTTCTAATCTGTATATTTCACAGGTAAAAAGGAAATGTGGGATAGAGATTGGGGAGAACGATAACTTGGCTAAGTCTGAAGATGCTAAGCAACCAAGTTGTCCAGAAGAGAAGGAAAAGGCGATTAAGGAGGCGTTGAAGCATTTTGGGATGATATAAAGAGCTAGTCTTTCTATTGGAGGTATGATATGGAAAAGAAAACAGTTCTGATTGAAGATATTGCTGCTGCACTTGAAGAAGTCATGGATGAATGGGAGCAATATCTAAATACCGATACAGGTGAAATTTTATCATTACCAAGTTCTGATAATTACTATATTGACCGTGAGCCAGAGGATGAGGTACTTGCTGAAGAAATAGAGTATTCTGATAAGTATGTGAAGCTACCAAATCAGTCTGATATACATGAATATAACATCATGGAAGGCTTTGCATACGCTACTCCGAATCAGAAGTATCAGGATAAGCTTTTGCACATTCTTCGCGGAAGAAAACCGTACAGAAATTTCAAGGATGAAATCAATTATCTTGGAATTGCTGATACCTATTATGCATATCGCTTATTAGCATTTTGCAGAATGGCAAAAGAATGGTGTGAAAGATATGAGATACCATTTAACACGAAGAATGATGACTTGAAAAGGCTGTGTGAGGAGGATGCTGATGAAATATAATTTTTACAGGTATGACAGATGTAGAAATTCAGTTGTCATGACGGATACGGATGTAAATGAACTTGTGATTGACTGTGAGAAAGCTGAAACGAATATCGTATTTGTTGAGCCGGAGGATACGGGGTATCTAGCAAGGTTGGCTATGAAAGAGCCAGCAGCTTATGTAGCTTATGCTTTGAAACCAGATGGATTGCAGGGATATGTGGAAGCAATGAATGTTATTAATTAATAGTTGGGGAGTTGGAAATAGTCCAACTCCCCTTTAAAATTGTTAATGAGAAAAAAATAATATCATGATAAAATATAAGGTGATTATCAACAAGGATAAGATGTTTACTGAGAAAGGATAGAGCTATGAAACAAATAATACATATATATGGAGCATCTGGCTCTGGAACGTCAACAATTGGAAAGAAGATATGCGATGAACTTGGCTATCGTTTTATGGATACAGATGATTATTTTTGGATGCCTACGAATCCAAAATTTACTACGAAGAGAGAAAAAAATGATCGTCTGTGCCTTATGAAAGAAGATATAAAAGTATCTGAAAATGTTGTTATTTCTGGTTCTTTGGTTGATTGGGGAGATGAATTAATACCACAATTTACATTGGTAATCAGAGTAGTTACGGATACAGATATTAGAATAGAAAGACTTCACAAAAGAGAATATCAAAGGTTTGGTTCAAGAATTGAAGCAGGTGGTGATATGTTCGATAATCACAAGGAGTTTATCGAGTGGGCGAAGGAGTATGATACTGGAAGCATCGATATGCGTAGTAAAGCCAAACATGATTATTGGCAACAGTTATTATCTTGTCATCAGGTAATTATTGATGGAGCAAAAGATTTGGATGAAAACTTTGATGTTATCAAACGAGCAATCGTTTTCATACAGATACTGGAAAAGGTAAAAATGTCAATTATGGATATTTTTGATGGGGATTCATCGGGTCATGATTATTGGCATAGTATTCGCGTATTTAGGAATGCGTGTAAGATTTCAAATGCTTATGAAACGGATTGGGAAGTGGTTGCATTGGCGGCATTATTACATGATACAGATGATTGTAAATTGTTTGAAACAAAGAATTATGAGAATGCAAGGAAGATTATGTGGGATTGTAATATTGATGATGAGAAACAGGAGTCAGTAATCAATATAATTAAAACTGTCTCATTTAAGGGTGAAGACTCAATTGTTTCACAAACTATAGAAGGAAAGATTGTTCAGGATGCAGATCGCTTGGATGCTATAGGTGCAATTGGAATTGCAAGAACGTTTGCTTTTGGCGGGAGCAGAGGACGTAAGATGTATGAGCCAAATCAAGGACCATCAGCGCACTTAATGGAAGCGGAATATAAATCAAATGAGGGAACAACGATAAATCATTTTTACGAAAAGTTGTTTCTTTTAAAGGATATGTTAAATACAGATTGTGCGAAGTCTATCGCAAATGGACGGGATAAATTTATGCATCAATTTATAGAAGAATTTTATGGTGAATGGAATGGAAAATACTAATATAATTATTTATTTTTCTACCATAGGTTGAATTGTATACACAAACTCGATTTGTAACTTCAAGACCGCATTCTTCTTCTGTTATATCCACAGGGACTATATCATTTAATATAAACCCATCATTTATAACTTGGTTGAAACAATTAAAATTTATGGAAAAGGCTTATATAGATATGATTCTGTATCAATAGCAACACAGGGTATAGCACAAGATATAGTAACAATTGTATTAGGTATTCCTCTATTAGTTATTGCGCTATTTCTAGCGCGAAGAGGCTCTTTAAAAGGCAAATTGCTACTTACGGGAACATTAGGCTATTTCTTGTATACATATATTTCATATGTTTTTTTATGGATGTACAATCCAATGTTTATCGTTTATGTGATACTTATGTCACTTAGCTTCTTTTCATTTGTATTAATGATGATGTCATTTAATATAAATAATTTGGGTTCTGCATTTAGTGAAAAGCTTCCAGTAAGATTTTTAGGTGGATTTCAAATGTTTTTTGCCTTAGCCTTATGTTTACTTTGGATAAAAGAGATAATTCCTACAATAACAAATGGAACTGTACCTTTAGGATTAGAACATTATACAACCCTTGTTATTCAAGGTTTGGACTTGGGTTTTATAGTACCTATAGCAATATTATCTGGTGTGCTGATAATTAAAAGAAAACCCATTGGATATCTTCTTTCTTCAGTAATAATTATGAAAGGTTTTACTATGGGTGCAGCTCTG
>JAAYNY010000231.1 GCA_012520635.1 Clostridiales bacterium
AAGGCTCTTGACCTGTCAACTGCTTAACTTTATCTTTAACAGAACGAATACGGGTTGAACCACCAACCAATAATACTTTGTTGAGTTCTGAAGCATTAAGACCTGCATCCTTTAATGCATTTTGAACTGGAATAACAGTTCTTTCTACTAAATCGCTGGTAAGTTCATCAAACTTAGCACGAGTTAGATTCATATCAAAGTGTTTTGGACCATCTGAAGTAGCTGTGATAAATGGTAGATTTATATTAGTAGTTGTTGCTGATGATAATTCAATCTTAGCCTTCTCAGCAGCTTCTTTTAGCCTCTGCATAGCCATATTATCAGTGGATAAATCTACACCATCACTTTTCTTGAACTCATCAACCATATATCTGGTAACTCTTTCATCAAAGTCGTCACCACCAAGTTTATTGTCTCCGGAAGTAGATAGTACTTCTATAACACCGTCACCTATCTCAATAACAGATACGTCAAATGTACCTCCACCTAAGTCAAATACCATAATCTTTTGCTCATGTTCGTTGTCTAGACCATATGCAAGAGCTGCAGCTGTAGGCTCATTAATTATTCTCTTTACATCTAGACCTGCAATCTTTCCTGCATCTTTAGTTGCCTGTCTTTGAGCATCATTAAAATACGCAGGTACTGTTATAACTGCCTCAGTAATTTTCTCTCCAAGATAACTTTCTGCATCAGATTTTAACTTCTGAAGAGTCATTGCAGATATCTCCTGTGGAGAATATCTTTTATCGTCAATTTTAATTCTAAAATCAGTACCCATATGTCTCTTTATTGATGAAATGGTTTTATCTGCATTAGTAACCGCTTGACGTTTTGCAGGTTCACCTACTAAACGCTCACCAGTTTTTGTAAATGCAACTACTGACGGTGTAGTTCTTGCTCCTTCAGCATTTGCTATAATAACAGGTTTTCCACCTTCCATAACGGCAACACATGAATTTGTGGTACCTAAGTCAATTCCAATTATTTTACCCATATTTATTCCTCCTATTTAATTAAGAATCTTCATTAAAAATATTTGTATTAATTTACTACCTTAACCATGCTATGTCTTATTACAACGTCATTATACATATAGCCTTTTTGAAATTCCTCAGCAATAATGTTTTCGCCAAGACTATCATCTTCACCGTGCATAACAGCATTATGGAAATTAGGGTCAAATTCTTGACCTACAGCTTCAATTACCTTAACACCTATTTCTTCCATACATGTCATTAGTTGTTTATATATCATATTGAAACCTTGAACATATGAATTGTTCTTATCATCTTCACTAATAGAATCTAACCCTCGCTCAAAATTATCAATAACAGGTAGTAGTTTTTCTAAAACGTTCTTTGCTCCCATATCAAACATTTGAGACTTTTCTCTTTCAGAACGTTTTCTAAAATTATCATATTCAGCCATGGTTCTCATTAGCCTATCAGATAACTCGTTAATTTTTTCTTCTTTGGCGGCAAGTTCCTTATTCTTTGAACCCTTCAAAAAAGACTTGCTAGTCTTGGTAGACTCATCCTTTTGTTCATTACTTGCTTCTACCACTTCCTCATCTTGGTTATTATCCAACTTATTATCCTCCTGGCTAGCCTGATTTTTAATTGTTATATCATCATCTACAAATTCAGTTTCTTCATTATCTGTAGAGATTTTTTCTGTTTTTTCTTTCATTTCTTTCTCCATTGCAGCTTTCATAACCTCTATAGTTTTATCAGTATCCTCCAAGTCAATAAACCACCTTTCAACTTTTATGTTTTATTCTTAAAGATATCATCCAACTCAACCATCAAATTCTTAAGAGTAACAACTACTCTTTCATAATCCATCCTTTTAGGACCTATAATTCCAACCTTGCCATAAACACCTTCTTCTATTTCATAAGTAGCCGTTACGACAGAACAGTCTTTCATGGTTTCAATGGGAGTTTCATCACCTATATATACTTGAATACCTCTAGTTTCCTCATCATCCATCTTATTATGGATTAAATCAGACAACATCTTCTTCTCTTCTAGGGTATATATAAGCTCTGAAGCTTTCTCAACATCACTAAGTTCAGGATACTTTAATATGTTTGTTGCTCCCGAAGTATAAACCTTAAAGTCATCATCACCAGAAACAGCCTGCATAATTGCATCAAGAATATCATTAACTAAGGTTACATAATCTTCGCCGGCCTGTTCCTTCATCTGAGTAATAACTGGTAAATTAATCTCAGCCAAATCAAGTCCTTGTAAGAATGTATTTAGTACGATATTAAGTTTTAAGACAGTTTCCTTTGATAAAGATCTTGTAACTTTGATAACTTTATTCTTTACAATATTGCCTTCAAATACTATTACAGCTAATAATTGCTTATCATCTATTTCAGTTAGTTGAATAAACTTAACTTTCTTCTTATATTGAGGTGTGGTTACCATGGTAGCATAGTTAGTATTAACAGCCAGTAACTTAGCTACTTGCTCTAGTAAACTCTCCAAACGGTCAGCTTTCTCTATAAGAATGCTCTTCATGTTCTCTACTTCTTTATTCTTATCTAAAAGTAGTAAATCTACATAAAGTCGATAACCCTTATCCGTAGGAATTCTACCAGCAGAAGTATGGGGCTGAATAATATAACCCATATCCTCTAAATCAGACATCTCATTGCGGATGGTGGCCGAACTTAAGTTAAGATCAGTATATTTAGAAATTGTTCTTGACCCCACCGGTTCACCAGTTTCAAGATAATTCTGAATAATTGCCTGTAATATTTTTAATTTTCTATCGTCAAGTTCTACCATTCAACCACCTTTATTATAATTAAATGTCAGTAGCATCTTTTAATTAGCACTCACTTAGTTTGAGTGCTAACACTCTAGTAATAAAATATCACTTAGAAATTCATTTGTCAAGGATAAATTATAATAAACTTGACTTTATAAGCAATTACTAATCTAGCAAGAACTCAGCTAAGACCCTATTGCTAATATCAATACCATAATCCGTCAACCACACTCTATCATTATCTCTAT
This sequence comes from Clostridiales bacterium, assembly GCA_012520635.1. GTDB lineage: Bacteria > Bacillota > Clostridia > Lachnospirales > Lachnospiraceae > Mobilitalea. The sequence continues at coordinate 3,036 of JAAYNY010000231.1, forward strand.
ATATTAAGCCGTCTTTCTCTAGGTTTATAAGCTTATCTTTATATATATCTTCCATAGCTATATCAAACTTCTCTAAAAATTCGCCCTTACTAATTCCCTTGGTTTTTCTAAGTCCAAGAAACATAAACTCTTCCATCTGCTCATTCTGACTTAATACAAGAAGCTCTTCCCTGATTCCAAAATAATCATGAAGAAGATCTGGTCTTGACTTAAGATTCCCATGGACATCATCTATATTACAACTACTGATAAGGCTTATATACTCCTTCATATTATAAGTATTATGGAACCTATTATTACTTATTAAGGATGAAGACCCAAGGCCAAGACCAAGATATTCATTACCATTCCAGTAGGCAAGATTGTGGGAGGATTCATATCCAGTTTTAGCATAGTTAGATATCTCATATCTCTTATATCCAAATGATTCAAGCATATCTTTTGTAGCCTTATAAATCAATCTATCAGTATCCTCATCAGGTAACATATCTTTCCTACTTCCCTTAGGACCATATAAATCATAAAAGGGTGTTCCTTCTTCAATAATAAGACTATAAGCAGATATATGTTCAGGGGAAATAGCAAGGATTCTTTGTAAGGTTTTCTTCCATGTATCAAGATTTTGTCCAGGAAGAGCTGACATAAGATCAACACTTATATTAGTAAAACCTATTTCTCTTGCTAGTTTATAGTTATCTAAAAACTGTAAATAGGTATGGATTCTTCCAAGAAGTTTTAACTCATAATCATTGGTAGACTGTAAGCCATAACTAATACGGTTTATACCAGCTTTATAATAATCCTTTAGCTTTTCCCTATCCACTGTTCCTGGATTGATTTCGATAGTAATCTCTGCTTCCCTAACTTCAAATATATCTTTTATTTCTTCTAAAGTACGGACAATATAAGCAGAGTCCACACAAGATGGGGTTCCTCCTCCTATAAATATAGAAGAAACCATATAATTATCTACCCTATCTTTATAGCTTCGTATTTCCTTATATAAGGCATCAAAATAATTTCTTATCCCCTCTTTATTAGTAGGTCCAGACAAGAAATCACAGTAATCACATTTTTTTACGCAAAAAGGAACATGGACATAAAGTCTCAAATCCCTTTTCCATGTTCCCTTATTTATTGTTGTATTAACATTCATGTTTTTGCTCCTATTTAGGAAGATTTATCAAGTAATATAATCTTAATCTTCATCCAACTTAAGGACGCTCATAAAGGCTTTTTGAGGAACTTCTACACTTCCAATCTGGCGCATCCTCTTCTTACCCTCTTTTTGCTTTTCTAGAAGTTTTTTCTTTCTGCTAATATCACCACCGTAACATTTAGCAAGAACATCCTTTCTAAGTGCCCTAACAGTCTCTCTGGCAATTATCTTACTACCTATGGCTGCTTGAACAGGAACTTCAAATTGATGACGAGGTATTTCATCCTTAAGTTTTTCGCACATCTTTCTGCCTCTTTCATATGCACTTTCAGCATGTACTATAAATGTTAGAGCATCTACTTCTTCTCTGTTAATTAATATATCAAGTTTAACAAGTTCAGATGGTACATATCCTTTAAGCTCATAATCAAAAGAAGCATAACCTTTAGATCTGGATTTAAGGGCATCAAAGAAATCATATATAATTTCATTTAAAGGTAAATCATATTTTAAAAGTGCCCTTGTTTCTTCTAAATACTCCATCCCAATATAAGTACCACGCCTTTCTTGGCATAGAGTCATAATGGCTCCAACAAATTCTGTTGTAACCATAATTTCAGCTGAAACAACTGGCTCTTCCATATAATCTATTAGGGTTGGATCAGGTAAGTTTGTAGGATTGGTTATCTCTAAAACTTCACCATCAGTCTTATGAACCTTATAAATAACACTAGGCGCTGTTGTTATAATATCAAGATTATACTCTCTTTCAAGTCGTTCTTGTATAATTTCCAGATGTAGTAGTCCTAAAAATCCACATCTAAATCCAAAACCTAAAGCAATTGATGTCTCAGGTTCAAATTGTAAAGAAGCATCATTAAGCTGAAGCTTTTCTAAAGCATCTCTAAGATCAGGATAATTAGCTCCATCAGCAGGATACATACCACAAAAAACCATAGGAAGAACTTTTTTGTATCCTGGAAGTGCCTCAGCACATGGTCTATTCCTATCGGTAACCGTATCACCAACTCTGGTATCTTCAACATTCTTTAGGCTGGCAGTTATATATCCTACATTTCCAGCTGAAAGTTCATCACAAGGTATAAAGCGACCAGCACCAAAGGTTCCCACTTCAACAACCTCTGATACTGCTCCTGTAGCCATCATTTTAATTTGTGTACCCTTCTTTAATGAACCTTCCATAATCCTACAAAATATAATAACACCTTTATAAGGATCATAAAGAGAATCAAATATTAAGGCCTTTAAAGGAGCATCTATACTACCTTTAGGTTCAGGAATCTTGGCGACTATCTGTTCAAGTACCTCTTCAATATTAATACCCTGTTTTGCAGATATTAAGGGGGCGTCGTGGGCTTCAAGGCCAATAACATCTTCAATCTCTGCCATAACTCTTTCAGGATCTGCACCAGGTAGATCAATTTTATTAATTACAGGTAAAATCTCCAAGTCATGGTCAAGAGCCAAATATACATTGGCTAAGGTCTGGGCTTCAATTCCCTGTGCTGCATCCACTACAAGTATGGCCCCTTCACATGCTGCTAGACTTCTTGATACCTCATAGTTAAAGTCTACATGTCCTGGAGTGTCAATCATATTAAAGATATACTCCTGCCCATCTCGTGCCTTATAAACGGTACGAACAGTCTGTGCCTTAATAGTTATTCCCCGTTCTCTTTCCAAATCCATATTATCAAGAACCTGTGATTGCATCTCTCGACTAGTAAGTAGTCCAGTCTTTTCAATAATTCTATCGGCTAATGTTGATTTACCGTGATCAATATGTGCAATAATGCAAAAGTTTCTTATTTTGCTCTGGTCTAAACCCATCTTAATCCTCCTGTGTATATATATCATATATTATCTACCGATAAGCATATCTACTTGTCCATCATATTATTAGCTTATCTGGATATAGTTTTAAATTTAATTAGACGCTAGCGTTGATTATAACATAGACAAAAACTTGTTACAAGTTTCTATATAGTAATTTTACTGTCCTTGCAAAACAGCGTCAAGAACTTCTGCAAAAGGTTCCACTGCATTCATTGCTGATTCTACAGTGTTAGCAGCATCCCCCCATTCAAGCAAAAGACTTTTTGGCCTAAGATCAAGATTATATCGTAAAGTCTCCAGATAATTTTTATAAAAAATTCTTGGATACATTTCTAAGGATTTAAGTTGTAACTGAAATGAAAACGCCAAATTATCCTGTAAGTTGGGATTATCTAGCCTTGTAATAGGACCTTTATCATTCCTGCTAAGTCCGTTAAACAACATAATTTGAGCAGTCTCTTTACCTTTAATATAAATAGTCCTTTCCTCATTACCATCCCTATGTAAATCAATAATCACTTCAATACTTGGGTTCTCTTCAAGTATCTTTAATACTCCCTCTCTAGCATAATTATATGCAAGATTTCTATTAAGCTTCCCATCAACCACATCATATACAGTCCTATCATGGATCACATTATATCCGTACTTATTCTCTAATACTTCAGCAAGGTAATCCCCAACTCCAACAACAGTATCTTGGACAAGACCCTCCCTACTATCAATAAATGCCTCCTGAGAATGGGTATGATAAATTAGTATTTGCGGTTTGTCATTTTTTGTCTTTATGGTCATATCTTTTTCAAGCATAAGCTCAGAGTCAAAAAGATCATCCATAATAACTGTTCCACCTGCACATATGTAGAAATTTCTAATTAAAAAGTTAACATCTTTAAGCTGTTCTAATGTAAATGGTGTGCCATTATAAGTTCTAATACTTTCAATGGTTTCACCGTCTCCCCTATAACCCCTTTCAAACTCACTAAAATCAATTGCACCGTCCATTATTCTAACCGGTAATTCTTTTGACCTTTCATAAAATTCACCAGCTTCATTATAACTATCATAAACATCATCCTTAAATTCTGCCCCATTTGTCAGAATGTACTCTGTTGATAATTTATTCATAGCCAACTTATCAAATCTAAAACTAGCACTTTGTAAAGTCTCCTCATTAGCATCATTCCTAGTATTCTCATTATCAATAGGAACTATGGTACTAGCAGATACAAAATTATGCAGATTATAAAAATCAGAAACCAAGTTTAAAGGAAAGGGGGTTAGCCCTACATTTTTATTTACCTGATACCCTACTAACCCCGAACCTGATTCAATAACATCTGAAAGAAGTCCTGAAACCACAGTAGTTTTTATTTTATATTTAGCTTGACCAATTTCATCTGAAAATGACAGAGAAAATAAGCATATCAAAAAAATTATTGAAAATAGAATTATTATAAAAGGTATTATTTGATTATATTTTCTCCTGCCTCTTAAAAGGAATCGTCTCATTACTGCCTCCAAACATCAATTGCCATGTTAACAAGTCTAATTAATTATATTCAATCAGCTTGTTTTTAGTACCTATGACAATAAAGCGCTTGAAAAACATGAATTTATAGCCTCTGATATTGTATAACTTAACCGTCTAACCGCTTCATCAACATCTTTAGGTGTAACAAACATATTATAAACTTGCTTACCATTTACCTCTGATATGAACTTAAATACTTCTTCCTCACTAAATTCGCTTGATTCAAAATATTTAGTTAGAGTATCAGCAACAATTGTAGCTGCATCAACCACAGTAGGAGTTCCTATTGCTATAACTTTTACCCCTAAAGTTTCTTCATTTAGAGCTTTTCGATTATTACCTACTCCAGATCCTGGGCTTATACCAGTGTCAGAAATCTGAATGGTTGTATTGACCCTATCAATACTTCTTGAAGCCAGAGCATCTATTACAATAATAAGCTTTGGTTTTGTCTCTTCTATAACACCTTTAACTATCTCAACTGTTTCCATTCCTGTCTGAGCCATTACTCCAGGAGAAATAGCACTTACACTTCCAAGTTTGTTTTTTTCTTTAAATTCTCTTCCATATTCACGTATAAGATGTCTTGTGACAAAGAGATTATCAATAACCTGAGGTCCAAGGGCATCTGGAGTCACTTCTCTATTCCCAAGGCCTACAACTAGAATTTCATCACTACTTAAATTTCCTGTAAGTTTTTTGATATGATGGGCTAGCATATCAGAAACAGGTTTATTATAGTCTTCTGATACTTTACCAAGGCCAGGGATTCAATTGTAATATAAGTACCAATTGGTTTTTGCATAGCCTTTGCTCCTCTTTCGTCTTTGATTTCTACAGTTGTGATATGGATATCATTTTCTTCATCATACTCCTTAGTTAAGATAACCCCTCTTATCTCTACATCATCTTCGGGAAAACTTTCTCTTACTTCTAGAGCTAGGTCTGTCCTTATTTTATAATCCATCTTATTCCTCATTTCTATATATAAGTAAGTTTATAGAGTAACTTATAGAAGATTTAAACTATAAACTTCTAATCATTAATATTTTCTACAAGGATAAGAAAATTATGTATTGACAATAATGATTTCATAATATATTATTTAATAGTATGTTTTCATTAGAACGACCGTGTCCGGATTTAATGAAACAAAATAAAACCACCTATCCA
>JAAYNY010000232.1 GCA_012520635.1 Clostridiales bacterium
AAAAGTAGTATTAAAGTTGACTTTTTTTCAATCATCAAATATTATTATGTGATATTATATTATTTGATGATTGAAAAAAAGTCAACTTTAATACTACTTTTTTTTCTTTTGTGATCCATTTAGTATTCCTTCAACTTCATCCCATGACTTTTTAAGTCCCATGACTTTTTTATTTAACTTATAATTACCACCAGTAATCTTTGCCACCTTATACTTCCAATCCTTCTTCATAATTAAATCCTTATACCTTTTTTATCATTATATTAATAATGAATAAAAAGTAGCACTTAACGATATATCTCAACCATATGAATAGGTTTTCCCTCAGATACAAAACGCTCTTCATACTCTGTCATAATATTACCTTTAATATATTCACTATTATGAAGATCATAAGTAATTTTTTTAATAGTCCACTTGGCTGCTTCTATCTCTTCTAAGGAAAAGTCAAATAATACACGGTTATCTGTCTTAAATACTACCACACCGTCTTTATGTAGACACTTATTGTACTTTTCCAAAAACCGTCTTGAAGTTAATCGCCTCTTGGCATGACGTTCTTTAGGCCATGGATCAGAGAAATTAAGATATATCTTCTCAATCTCATTTTTATCAAATATGCTTGTTAGGTACTCAGCATTATACCTTAAAAAATATAAGTTATTAAGTTCATCTTCTCTTCTTTTTTCCAGTGCACGATATAGTACACTGGAGTATTTTTCTATCCCTATATAATTAATATTAGGATTTCGGCTAGCTAGTTCCAATATAAATTGACCTTTTCCAGCTCCTATCTCCAAATGAATAGGATTCTTATTGCCAAAGAAAGTCTTCCAATTCCCCTTATGGTTTTCAGGCTCCTGCACCACATATTTATCCTTAACTACTGCTTCCTTTGAGCCACTTATGTATCTTAGTCTCATATTAATCTCCTTATTTATCTTCCACATTACTGCCTTATATTTTATCATAATTATTAAAGTTTTCATAATTCCACTTCACTTCCATTTAAAGTTTTATTTAATTCCAAGTAGGGTATTTTAAAAAATCACTTTTTATAGTATACTTTAGGCAATGTAAAACCAGCTGGAAGGAGAAAATCTATGAAAGTTGTAGCTATAAACGGAAGCCCTAAATCAAAGGGTAATACCTTTCATTCATTACAAATAGTCTGTGAGGATCTTGAGAAGGAAGGCATTGAAACTAGTATTCTTCATGTAGGTCATATGCAGTTAATGGATTGTATATCATGTAATCGCTGTAAAGAGGGTTATTGTGTATATAATGATGACATACTAATGAATATGATAGATGAAATATATAAGGCAGATGGCTTACTAATTGGTAGCCCTGTGTACTATAGTGGGATTTCAGGAACTCTAAAGAACTTCTTGGATCGCTTATTCTATGCAAGTCGTGGCAGGATGCGTCATAAGGTCGCTGCCGGAGTGGCTATCCCAAGAAGAAGCGGAGGAATGTCTGCTTTTGATCAGATGAATAATTATTTTCTGATTTCTGAAATGCTGATTGCACCATCCTATTACTGGAATGTAATTCATGGAGCCACGCCAGGACAAGTATTAGAAGATGCAGAGGGGATTTCTATCTTACGAAATCTTGCAAGAAATATGAGCTGGCTTATTAAGGTAAAAGAGGCTACTAAGGACACTGTTCCTAACCCCCAAGCTTATCCTAGATCCTGGATGAACTTTATAAGATAATGCTTATTTAACTAGAAGGAGATTGTTGTGAAAAAAATATTATTATCTACTTTATGTATGATTCTTATAATAACATCTTGTAACTTAACATTTGCAAAGGCTGACCAGATAGATTCGCCCTGGCCCCAGGGACCAAATGTCTATGCAGAAGCAGCCATTGTTATGGAAGCTTCAACTGGGCTAATTCTATATGAAAAGAATATTGATGAAGCATATTATCCGGCAAGTATTACTAAGATTTTATCAGCTTTACTTATTATTGAAAATTCTTCTCCTGGTGAGATTGTTACTTTTTCTCATGATGCCGTATTTAAAGTTGATCTTGATAGCAGCCGTATAGGAATAGACGTTGGGGAAGAGCTTACAATTACACAATGTCTATACGGAATTCTTTTAGAGTCTGCAAATGAAGTAACATATGCTGCAGCTGAACATGTTGCAGGGGATGTAACTACATTTGTTAATATGATGAATGAAAGGGCTAAAGCCATTGGATGTAAGAATACTAACTTTGCAAATCCCCATGGCCTTCCCGATGAGAATCACTATACTACAGCTTATGATATGGCATTAATAACTAGAGAAGCTATGAAAAATGAAACTTTTAGAAAAATCACATCCACAAGAACTTACCAGATTCCTCCTACCAACAAACAGGTAGAAACCAGATATCTTAGAAATCATCATAAATTTATCTTAAAACATGATTATATTTATGACGGAGCCACTGGTGGTAAGACTGGATTTACTAGCAAGGCAAGATACACTCTGGTATCCACAACAAAACGTGGGGATTTGGAACTTATAACTGTTGTACTTAAGGTGGACAGCTCTAACCATCAGTATGAAGATACTACGAAATTATTTGATTTTGGATATAACAACTTCTCTATATATCCAATTAATGAATTAGAAAGTCCTGCTAATATAAGTGAATCTCCCTTTTTTACAAGATATAATTCTCTTTTGGATTATTCCAATACATCTATAAAGACTGATGAGACAGGATACTTGGTTCTTCCTAATACCGCATCATTTAAAGATGCAAAAAAAGAAGTATCTTTTTATCCTGAAGCAAAGATAATAGATGGGCTTAGTGCCATAGGACGAATATCTTATACCTATGACGATAAGTATGTAGGCGGTGCTTATATCTTATATGATGATATAAAAACACCTACTCTTATCCATTCACAAATGAACTGGACTCCTCCTAAGGAGTTCACCTCCCATGAAGAAGTAGAAACATCCAGGGGACATTTTCGTCCTATCATTATTGGAATAATTGTAGGTGGATTTGTACTGGTTATTGGCTTGTATTTTGTTCTTGTTGAAAGACCAAGGCTGAAACGGAGAAGTAATTATCTAAAAAAACGTGCCAATCGCAAGAGATTTTATTCGGATGATGATTTTCTTGACCTGTAAGATTATTATCTTCCGTAACTATTAAATAACTTAGCAATTTCGTCAACTGATAGAGCCGCATTGGGATCATCATATAAAGGTGTGATTTCCAATCCGGCTTCTTCTTTTTCATCTTTTTCTTCTTTTTCTTCTTTATCGTCTTTTTCTTGATTATGGTTTTCTAAAAGAGTAAGAATTGCCATAAGCTCTTCTTCATAATTAATACCTTTACACTCCTCTTTTATAGCCTTTATAAGTTCCTTAGTATTTTCCTTGTTATAATTAACTGATATGTTAAGTGCTTTAATTTGCCCATCCAATGTTTTTTGTTGAGATTCTTTAATTTGATCAATCTCTTCTTGCATCTTTTGATTATTCTTTTTTAAAGCAGCATATGTAGCCTTTTGAATATTTAAGAGTTCTGTGTAGCTAGAATCCTTCTCATTATCATTCACTTGATTCTTACTTGATATAAGATCCATGATAGAATCCATCCATAAGTATGCCGTAAGAATCACAACTATGCCTATTCCTACTACACTAAAGTTATCTATATGGTTCATATTAAGCAGATATACTTCTCCTAATAAGGCTATGATAAAACTTAATCCAAATAATATTACACTTTTATCCTTCTTCATATGTTACTCCCATCATCCTGTTATATATTAAAAGTCTTAAATAATATATCGTCAAAACCTACTCATTAATTAACTATGGGTAATTTTACAGTAAATTTTGAACCAACCCCTAATGTACTTTCTAGTTTGATGGAACCACCATAATAATTTACTATATGCTTTACAATAGATAGACCTAGACCCGTTCCCCCCATCTTCTTACTTCTACCTTTGTCCACACGGTAAAATCTTTCAAATATTCTTGGCCGTGATTCCTCTGGTATTCCTACACCTGTATCCTCAATAACAAACAGAGCATCATTACCCTCTACTGTAACATTTATCTTAATTGTACCCTTAGGTTTATTATATTTAATTGCATTTGTAATCAAATTATTAAATAGTTCTTTCATATGGCCATAGTTGGCTTTAATAACTATGGGTTTACAGCTCATCTCAATACTTACATCATATTCAGCTGCTAAGGGCTTTAATGAGGCAATTAGCTCATTTATAAGGGGGCATATTCTTATATCTGTAATAACTACTTCTGCTTCCTTTGTCTCCAATCTAGAAACCATTAATATATCATTAATAAGGGCCGCCATATTTTGAGACTCCTTTTTAATTCTAGCCATAAATTCTTTTTGCATTTTTTCATCAGTTGCCATACCATTTTCAATTAATTCTATATATCCTTTGATTGAGGTTATGGGGGTTTTTAATTCATGGGATGCGTTGGCAAAAAACTCCTGCCTTATTAGTTTTTCAAAATTAATATTTTTTATAGACTCATTAACTATATCCGCCATTTTCTTAGTTGTTTCGGCAATCAAATTAAGCTCATTGTACTTATATTTTTTAAATGTAAATTCTGCTTCTTGATCTTTTAACTTATATAATTCCTCAGATATCTCATAAAGTGGTTTTGTAATAGATTTTGAAAAACGACTAGCAAGTATTATGGATACAATAAGAGATATTCCCAAACTTAGTAAAATTGCTGGCAGTATAATAACTATGTGATCAATCAGTCCTGAAGAAGGATTAGATAGCCTTAGTATATAGTCACCTTGGGCCGAAAGGTAGCTTACATAAAGCATTGACATCTTTAAGGTGTCAGATTTTCTTCTTGCATAAGCAAAACCATCTTTTAAAGCTTTACGAACTTCATCTCTATTAATATGGTTTTCCATGCTTGTATAATCTGCTTGACTATCAAGTATTACTTTCCCACTTGTATCCATTAGGGTAAATCTTACCTTATCGCTCTTTCTTACTATTGTCATCTTATCAATTTGTGACTTGATATCCCCTTCATAATTAAGAGACTGATCAATAATCTCTAGTATGTTTAGCATGTTTTTCCTTGTTTCGTTTAAAAGAATTTTACTTATAGAAACACTAAAAATACTGCCGCTTAACAGAAGTGCCAGTACCAATATTGCTATATAATTTTTAAATATTGCTCGCTTCATACCTCTCCCTGTTTCTTAACAAAACGATAGCCTACACTGCGAATTGTTTTTATACATTCTGGGCCAACGGAGCCAAGTTTTTGACGAAGTCCACCTATATGTATGTCCAAGGTTCTTGACTCTCCATCATATTCATACCCCCATATCTCATTAAGAAGTTCATCCCTTGAAATAACACGGGAACTATTTTCAAATAAATATAGCAAAAGTTCAAATTCCTTATAAGTAAGCTGGGCAAGGTTCCCATTCACATGGACCTCCCTTGTCTGAGGGTTAATTGTTATAGGCCCTGCTGTCATTATATCTTCATGGTCCTTTTCATACCTACGAAGTAAGGAGCGAATCCTAGCTCCAAGTTCTAATACCCCAAAGGGCTTGGTTATATAATCATCTGCTCCTACATCTAGGCCTACAACCTTATCTATTTCCTTATCCTTAGCTGTTAAGCAGATTATTGGGATATCTTTTAATATGGGATCTTGTCTTATAATTTTTATGGCTGATATCCCATCCATACCCGGAAGCATAATGTCAAAGATAGCAAGTTCAGGCTTTTCTTCTCCCATATCCTCTAAGGCTGATTCAGCCGTCTCATAGGCTCTAATCTTATATCCAAACCCCTCTAGAGCAATCTTTACAAGTTCCCGGATACTTTCATCATCTTCAATAATATAAATATATCCCATATCCACCTCCATTATAAAAGACGTATGTTATTAAGAGTTCCTGTCTCTCTAAATTCGGTCCACTCACAGATATTCACACAATGATCTCCTATTCGTTCAAAATACTTTGCAATCATTAAAATATCTACACATTGATCCACTTGATTAGAAGACTGCTTTAATATGTTAGCAACTTCCATTTTAACCTTATCAAACAAATCGTCAACAATATCATCTTGTTTTATAATTTCTCTGGCCCTTTCAATGTTTAATGTGGTGAAGGCATCCACTGAAGCATGAACCATTTTCTTAGTAGCAAGTCCCATCTCAGGTATGTGCTGGGTCAGTTCATATATTTGTTCCCTCTTTTCCCGAAGAATCAGCTCGGCAATATCTGCAGCGTGATCTCCGATACGCTCCATATCTGTAACCACCTTTAATGCTGTTGTTACAAACCTTAGGTCAGATGCTACAGGCTGTTGCTTAATAATTAGTGACAAGCACCTTGCTTCTATTGCCTTCTCAATATCATTGATAATCCTATCTCCCTGAATTATCTCCTGTGCTAACTTCTCATCCTGATTTTCAAATGCAAGCATTATCTTTTCTATAGCCACCTCTATTAAATGGGCCATTTCAAATAAATCTTCTTTTAATAGCCTTAATTCCGCATCAAAACTAATTCTAGCAGTCATAATTTCCCTCCAATCATATCACTTATAATTATCCAAATCTACCTGTTATATAATCCTCTGTTCGTTTGTCACTTGGCCTTGTAAATAAAATATCCGTTGTACTAAACTCTACCACCTCACCAACAAGAAAGAATGCCGTATAATCTGATATACGTGCTGCTTGTTGCATGTTATGAGTAACAATTACAACAGTGTATTTTTCCTTTAATTCAGCCATTAACTCTTCTATTTTAAGAGTTGATATAGGATCTAGAGCCGAAGTTGGCTCATCCATCAATAATATCTGAGGCTCTACTGCTAAAGCCCTTGCTATACATAACCTTTGTTGCTGTCCCCCTGATAAGCCCAGAGCAGATTTTTTTAATCTATCCTTAACTTCATCAAATAAAGCTGCAGCTTTTAAACTCTCTTCAACAATTTCATCTAGCTGAGATTTATTCTTTATTCCATGAATTCTAGGGCCATAAGCAACATTGTCATATATTGACATGGGAAAGGGATTGGGCTGTTGAAAAACCATTCCAACTTTCTTTCTTAATAATGTGGTATCAACTCTTCCATCATAGATGTTTTCTCCATCAATTTCTACGTTTCCATTTATTCTTACACCGTCCACCAGATCATTCATTCTATTTAAAGTTCTAAGAAAAGTAGATTTTCCACATCCTGAAGGCCCTATAAATGCTGTTATTGCATTTTCTTTTATCTTCATATTGACATTCTTTAGTGCATGATTTGTACCGTAATACAAATTTAAGTCTTTAGTACATATCTTATCCCTCAAAATTGTCTCCTCCATTAACACTCATTATAACCTATAATTACATATTTTTATATTTGCAAATTTCATATTTTAATTAACTTATCCACCAGGTTTTTTAATTTAGCTCCTTTTTTCCACATCGAACTTTTTAGATAAATATTTTGTTAATAAATTAATAGATAATACTATCACTAAAAGAACAAAGGCTATACCAAAAGCTATATCATATTCTGCCTTCTCCATACTTAGATATAGTTGAATAGTAAGTGTTCCACCTGGCTGCAGTATTTTCTTAAGCAAACCAAAATCATTAAGCCTAGGTAGAAGATATCCACTTCCAGATGTAAATAATAAAGCTGCAGATTCACCTACTATACGACCAACGGCCAAAATAATTCCTGTGATTATACCGGGCATTGCAGAGGGAAGTAAGATTGTACGAATCATATACCATTTTGTTGCACCTATACCCAAAGCTCCACTACGATAACTGTCAGGAACTGTCTTAAGTGCTTCCTGAGTATTTCTTGTTATCAGTGGAAGTACAATCAGTGATAAGGTCAGTGCACCTGTTAATATTGAATATCCTAGCTTTAGTGTGGTACCAAAAAATACATAACCAAACAAGCCAAATACTATAGATGGTATTCCTGATAAGGTTTCTGTAGTAAACTCTATCAGCCTAACAAGTCTTCCAGGCTTAGCATATTCATTAAGATATATGGCAGCTCCAACCCCTAAGGGGATGGCTATTATTAAAGTTAAAATTATTATATATATTGTATTTATAATATTTCCAGCAATCCCTACTGTACCTTTAATAGCACTTGGTACTGTGGTTAAAAAGGACCAATTTATAATTGATATTCCTCTATATCCTACATAGATAACTATCCCAAGTAACAAAAGTATGGATAGGGAGGCACAAAGATAGATTAATACATTTACTATTGTATCTTGGGGTCTAAACTTTTTATTATAAACACTATTAGTCTCCATCTTTTTGTCCTCCCTTCATTATCCTATTAAGTACAAGATTGATTATAATTATAAAGGTAAATAATATAAGGCCAATGGTAAACAGGACTCTTTTATGTGTATCAGCTGCATAAGACATTTCTGAAACAACAGCTGTTGTTAAAAACCTTACAGAGTTAAAAGGTAAGGGTAAATTAGCACTATTTCCTGCAACCAGACTTATAGCCATGGCTTCCCCTATGGCACGACCTACTCCAAGGACAACCGCTGTCATAATTCCTGATTTTGCTGAAGGTAATATGACCTTAAAAATAGTTTGCATATGAGTTGCTCCTAAGGCCAATGAAGCACTCTTATAATGCTTTGGTACGGCTCTAATTGCTGACTCACTTACATTTATTACAGTAGGAAGTATCATAATTGCTAATACCAATACCGCAGAGAGCAAATTAGACCCACCTGTAAATTGATGATTAGGAGAATCTTTAAATATAATTAATTCCAACTTATACAATAAAGGGTTTAAAATCAATACTCCTAATAATCCATAGATTACAGAAGGTATTCCTGCTAAAAGTTCTACAGCAGGCTTAACAATCGCTGCCATGGGTCCAGGGGCTGTTTCTGCCAAGAAAATTGCAGTCATTACACCTATGGGAACACCTATTATAATAGCCAAAAATGTACCTACTATAGATGTTAATATTACGTAGAATATTCCGTATAGTGGATCAGCACCACTTGGCCTCCATACCCTACCAAATAATATCTCCTTTAGACCCACTTCAAAAATTGCTGGTGTACCACTTACAAACATATAAATTGTAATTGAAAATACAGCTAAAATGGCAAATAAAGCAGAGATAGTAAAGATTGCTTTCGCTGTCTTTTCAATAGAATTCTTAGTTTTATTACTGGCAATAATAGAAAAATTGTTATCTTTCATATTAACTCCTTATTGTATATTAATCAACTGCAATAAGCCCAACACTTTCGATTAAGTCCTTGCCTTCTGCTGAATAAAGATAGTTGAAAAATTCTTGTACAAGTTCATTCTGCTCTGAAATTTCTCCTTTTGTTGCCATTACAAATGGACGACTTAAGAAATAATCTCCTGCTTTAATATTGTCTGATGTAGGTTCAACACCTTCTAATTTAAAAGCTCTTACTGTGTCATTTAAAATATCAAGGGAAACATAACCTATGGCCCCTGGTGTAGATGCAACCTTGGCCATAACACCACCAGTACTGTTAATCTCATTGGAGTATACACACTGGTCTTCAACACCAAGAATTTCTTCAAAAGCACCTCTGGTGCCTGATCCCGACTCACGTCCCACTACTACAACAGGCTGATTAGGCCCACCAAGCTGACTCCAATTACTAATAGTTCCAGTAAATAAGCCTATTAATTCCTCTTTTGATATATTATTTACTGTATTGCTATTATCGGTAATAACTCCTATACCGTCTATTGCCACAACATTTTCTACTGCACCACTTTCTATCTCACTATCTTTAAGAGCTCTAGATGCATTACCAATGTTAACTGCCCCTGCAATAACCTGTTCAACACCTGCACTGGATCCCACAAACTCGGGGGATACTATTACATTAGGATACTTAATCATAAAAGCTTCAGCAGCAATGTTTGCTAGTTTCTCCATGGAAGTAGATCCTGCCATTGTAAGAGTACCTTTTAGAGAAGTATCTACACTTTCTTCTTTATCTGCTTTATCTGCTTTATCTGCTTTATCTGCTTTATCTTTCTTATCTTCAGTACTACCACTACAAGCAACTAAAGAACCTACTAGCATAATCATAACTGCGAAAAATGATATACCTTTTAATATTTTTTTCATATTTTTATCTCCTTATTTATAGAATTTATTTTTCCTTACAGTATTAAAATATCATTTTCCATAAATACTATACACCATGTTTCTGTTCATTCTTTGTAAAGTTTATGTAAAGTCAGGAGATAGACAATTATTAATTTTTCCTACAAAAATAAACTCGGCTTTGTATCTACTAGGAAACATTTGTGTTCACTAGTAGATAC
>JAAYNY010000233.1 GCA_012520635.1 Clostridiales bacterium
AAAAAACCAGTGAATATTATGATTTAATATTTAAAAATATTGAGGACAAGACAGTTTCGCTTACTGTTGATTCTCAGATACGTGATTATTATGCAGGTAGATACTCAGGTAACGCTCTTGAAGAAGGTAATGCATATAAGGCTGCACGTAGTAATGTATCTATTATGGCCACTTCAGATCGTTTTATAGAGAATGTTTTTATTATATCAGATGTTGGTCAACCGATTACTACCTATGGTTCCTTTGATAATAACAATTTTTATAAAGAGTTTTCTGAAACAGATGAAGCTAAACTTATTGATACATATGGCAACGCCAATATTTGGACAGGTTATCATGAATTTGTGGATGATAATCTAAAGATTCCAAAGGGCAACTATGCTATTACTTTATCAAAGCAATTTTTGAATGTAGCCGCTAGACAGATAGGGTATATTTATGTTGATATCTCCATGAGTGCTATTACAGAGGCAATGAAAACATTGGATCTTCCTGAGAATAGTTTTATAGCTCTTGTTACACAAGATGGAAGAGAAGTAACACCAGATGGGGACATTACAGATCCAATCTTTACTTCCTTAGATGAGTTTCAAAGTATACAAGCTGATAAAGATGCTTATAAACACCGTACAGTTACATATAAAGGCGAGAGTTATGAATTTATCAATGCCAAGGTAGGTGGAAGTGGTGCTCTTGTATGTGCCATGATACCATCATCATATCTTTTGAAGCAAGCCGATTCCATAAAAAATCTTACGGTTATGCTAGTTATTATTGCTACAATTGTTGCAACAGCTATTGGAGTCCTACTAGCATATAGCTTTGGTAAGGCTATTACAGATATGATAGGTGCTTTAACCAAGGTTTCTGATGGAGATTTAACAGTATCAATTGAACAAACAAGAAAAGATGAATTTGGAATACTATCACAAAGTATTAATAATATGATTGCTAATATGAAGGAGCTGATTGATAAAGCGGCTAAAGTTGGACGGACTGTTGTTGAATCAGCCATAAATGTATCTGAAAACTCTGAACTTTTATTGGAATCTTCGAAGAGCATATCTATAGCTATATCTGAAATCCAACATGGTAATGTTCAACAGGCTGATGATGCACAGCAATGTTTTGAATTAACAGATGGATTAGCGGGTCAGATTAATATGGTTTATGAACACTCACAGGCTATTGAAAACATTGCAGAAATAACTAAAAATGTAGTTGTTGATGGTATAAATGAGATAGACAAGTTATCAGAAGTAACAAAGGAAAATGTAAGGGCCACAAACAATACTATTAAGGATATTGAGGATCTCGAGAAGGAGTCAAGGGTTATTACAGATATAGTTTCAGTTATTAACGAAATTGCTGCCCAGACTAATCTGCTATCTTTAAATGCTTCCATAGAGGCTGCTAGAGCCGGTGATGCCGGAAGAGGTTTTTCCGTAGTTGCAAATGAGATTAGGAATTTATCTAACAGATCAGTAGAGGCGGCGCAAGAAATTGAACAAATTATTAAGAATATAACAAGTAAGACCCATTCAACAGTTGCTACAGTAAAACAAACAGAGGCTACTTCCAAGTCTACTGAAGAAAGGTTAAGTAATGTAATTCGCTTGTTTGACAATATTAATGTTCATGTAGATGATCTGGCATCTAGGCTTGATAAGATAAGTAGGGGTATGGATGAAATAAATCAATCTAAAACTGAAACTCTTGCTTCTATTGAAAGTATTTCTGCAGTTGCAGAGGAAACTTCAGCTGCTTCTGAAGAGGTTGATGCAACGGCTCAACAACAGCTAGATGTAGTAACAAAACTTAATGAAGCCACCAAATCTCTTGACAGTGATGCTGCGGAACTTGAAAGTGCCATTAAAACATTTAAAGTGGAATAATCTTAATGGATGCTTCTTGCCATTATTTAATAAGATATGAATGAGAGGAGAGGTATAATGATTAGAACAGCAAAGACGGAAAATGGAATTGTTAAGGGCATTGAAGCTGCGGACCCCAGGATTACAGCATTTAAAGGAATTCCCTTCGCGGCTCCCCCAGTTGGAGAAAACAGGTGGAGAGCTCCCCAGCCTTGCCCTGATTGGGAGGGGACACTAGAGGCCTATCGTTTTAAGAACATTGGTATGCAGGATACACCAGGATTGGGAACGGATATATACTGCAGAGAGTGGCATGTGGATCCTGATATTCCAATGGGGGAAGACTGTTTATACTTAAATGTTTGGACCAGTGCTAAAAGTACAGAAGAAAAGCAACCGGTAATGGTCTGGTATTTTGGAGGAGGACTTCAGTGGGGATATCCTTCTGAGATGGAGTTTGATGGGGAAAGGATTGCTAGACGTGGTGTGGTTGTAGTTACTGTTAACTATAGACTAAATGTATTTGGTTTTTTGGCTCATCCAGAGCTTACAGCCAATCAGCCTGATGAACCTACCAACTTTGGCAATCTAGATCAAAAAGCTGGACTAGAGTGGGTTATTCGAAATATTAAGGCCTTTGGTGGGGATCCAGATAATATTACCATAGCAGGTCAATCTGCTGGTGGAGGAAGTGTTCTTTCTTTACTTACTAGTCCTAACTGTTTCGGATTGTTTCAAAAAGCTATTGTTCAAAGTGCCATGATAAATAGTCCGTACAAGGATGTAAATATTCGAATTCCTCAGACACTTTTAGAGGCTGAGAAAAATGGCCAGAAGTTTTTTGAGTTTTTAGGAGTTAAAAGTCTAGATGAAGCAAGAAAGCTTGAAGCATTTTACATAAGAGATAAGTATGCAGAATTTGCCAAAGACAACAAGAGAATGTTTACAGTTCAGGATGAAAAATTCTCTTTTGGAGACCCTCTTTCTCTCTATATGCAAAATAAACATGCCAAGGTACCTTTATTATCAGGAAATACATCAGATGAATTTCTTAATTACATAATAGCTGATTCTGAAGAAGAATTTGTTAGAAAGGCAAAAGAAATATTTGGTCCCTATAGTGATGAATTCTTGGGATTTGAAGAGGCTTGTAAAAAAGATGGTAATATGTATGGAACTGTTAGTGGGCTTGAATGTACTGTAAAAAGCATGTTTTTGCAAAATCAAAGGAATGGGAATGAGCAGAAGTGTTTTTACTATAATTTTGATGCAGATATACCTGGATGGGATAATCCTGGCAACTTCCATTCGGTAGAACTATGGTTTACATTTGAAACATTAGCAAAGTGCTGGAGGCCATTTACCGGTAAACATTATGATCTTGCACGTATGATGTGTAATTACTGGTCTAATTTTATAAAGAATGGTGATCCAAATGGAAAAGATGCTGATGGAAGAGATATGCCCTATTGGAGTCCATATACCAAAGAGACGCCTTATGGCATGATATTTGCTACGGATGGACCTTTTCTTGATAAGCAAGAGGATAGTGAATTTAAGAAGTTCCTCATAGATAGGATAAATGATGATTTGTTATAGTTCGATAAAAAAGTAATTACTGCCATATAATGCTATAAAGTTTAGCATAATAACTACTTTTTTGTATAATAATACTACTATGTTATAAAATAATAAAGGTTTAGCATGGAAAAACGATTGACAGTATGAAAATCGCTTAAATAACATAGGGCAACTAAGAATATATTGAACAAAATAAACAAAAAATATGTTGACGTTTAGGTGTGTTTATGACTATAATGGAATTGAAGGAAAAACGATTAATATAAATTGTGAATATTTATAGCAGTTGTTTTTCAGCCGATTATAAAGTACCAAAAGGAGGCAATACATTATGAAGTTTTTTCATGACAAGAAAAAGATGAGGGGGTATAAAGAGTTTTTATATATCTTACCTTTTTTAATTTTAGTTTTAGTTTTTTCATACTATCCTCTATATGGTTGGATATATGCATTCTTTGATTATCAACCCCCTTTACCATTTTCTTGGGATTCATTTGTTGGATTAAAGTGGTTCAAGATGTTGTTTCAAAACAAATCATATGCTAAACAAACATTACAGGTTCTTCGTAACACATTTGCTATGAGTGGTATATCTTTTTTCTTTTCATGGCTTCCAATGTTTTTTGCAATTATGCTTAACGAGGTTAAGAGAACAAGATTTCGTAAGTTCGTTCAAACAGCAACAACCCTACCAAACTTTATCAGTTGGGTATTAGTGTATTCAGTAGCATTTCTTATGATGAGTAACACGGGTTTGTTTAACTCTGTTGGAATGGGCTTGGGCATTTTAGATAGACCTATAGATTTCTTGAAATCAAATGAACATATATGGTTTAAGATGTGGCTATGGCTTACATGGAAGAACATGGGATGGGCTGCTATCATTTACATAGCTGCAATTTCTGGAATTGATGCAGAGCTATACGAGGCGGCTAAAGTTGACGGAGCTAATCGTAGACAGATAATACGAAATATTACACTCCCTTGTTTACTACCTACATTTTTCGTGATTTTACTACTAAATATTTCTAACTTCCTTAATAATGGTATGGAACAATATTTTGTATTCCAAAACTCATGGAACAGGGAACATATACAGGTTCTGGATTTGTATGTATATAATCTATCAACCAGTAAACCCCCAGTGTATTCAGTCTCAACAGCACTGAGTATGTTAAAGAGTATTATAAGTGTGGTGCTACTATTAGCAGCAAACACTATGTCTAAACTATTACGTAAGGAAAGTATAATATAAAGGAGCTAAATTATGAAAAGGAAGGAAAAATCTCTTAGAGCTGATAGGCGAAATAAGATTAAAGAAAATAGCTTATTAGATCGAATATATGACATTGTAAACTATATAATATTATTTCTATATGCTTTTATATGTATTTACCCATTTTATTATATATTTATAAACACAATAAGTAATAACAAGATAAGTGAAAGTGGTGGAGTGATTTTCTATCCAAAGGGAATCCATCTGCAAAACTATATTGATGCCTTTAGAATACCAGGACTTGGGCAAGCTACATTAGTCTCACTATCAAGAACAGTTCTTGGAACGGCTTTAACTGTAGTAACAGCAGCCTTCCTAGGGTATATGTTTACCAGAGAGTCCATGTTTAAACGTAAACTTTGGTATCGTATAGTGGTAATAACAATGTATTTTAATGCAGGTATTATTCCTTGGTATCTTACAATGATGAACCTTGGTCTTACTAATAACTTCTTGGGATATATTCTACCTACAATAATATCTCCATTTTATATAATTTTGACCAAGACCTATATAGAGTCCACACCAAAGGAGATTCAAGAAGCTGCTGAGTGTGATGGAGCAAAAGTTCTAACAATATTCTTTAGGATAATGTTACCTATATGCAAACCTATATTAGCAACAGTTGCAATCTTTGCAGCAGTTGGACACTGGAACTCATTTCAGGACACTTTGCTTCTTATGACACAAGAAAAGTATTACACTTTACAATTCTTATTGTATAGATATTTACAGTCATCACAATCTTTATCTTCAATAGTAAATGCTACTGCAGGTAGTTCAGAGGCAATGCTTGCTAACGCACAGACACAAACATCAATAAGAATGACGGTTACTATAATAGTGGCACTTCCTATAATTTTGGTTTATCCATTTTTCCAAAGATTCTTCTCTAAAGGAATTATGTTAGGAGCCGTTAAAGGTTAATGTTTTATAAGTAATCTATATCTGAATGATATCCTTATTATAAGGTGTCAATAAATAATAAGCTAAAAAGAGGAGGGCAATTATGAGAATTAAAAAGAAATTGAAAGTTACAATTGCATTAATGTTAATTGTGGCGTTATTTGCCACAGCTTGTTCAAAGAGCAACCAAGATTCTAAAGATAATTCAAGTGGTAAAAATGACAACAAAGTTGAAGACAATACATCCAATGAACTAAAACCAGTTACACTTGAAGTATACTCCCAACCAGCTAACTTCCAAGGAGAGCAACCAGGTTGGACTGCTAAGTTATTAAAAGAAAAGTTTAATGTAACTCTTAGTATTATAGCTCCCCAGGTATCTGGTGGCGATATATTTGCAGCTCGTTCTGCATCAGGTTTCCTAGGAGATATTGTAGTGCTTGATAATGCTGATATTCAAGCTAGTATAAAATCAGGTCTGATTTATGACATAACAGAAGAAATGAAACAAATGACTTCATTTAATGATTATAAGCTACAACTTGACACATATAATTCTTCCTTAGATGGTGTTGAAGAAGGGACATATTATGCATGGCCAACAGAGATGACAAACACAAGTCCTACAACATTCTCACCAATTATTCCTGGTGTTGCTCCTACAGTACCTTGGGATTATTATGCTGAGATAGGTGCACCAGAATTAAACAACTTAAACGACCTAATTGACGCACTTGCTGCAATGCAAGAGCTACATCCTACAAATGCTAACGGTGACCCAAGTTATGGAATTACCTTATGGCCTGACTGGGATGGAACATCCATTGAGAATGTTAACCAGCTTACTAAGTGGTATGGTCAAGAAGTTAATGGTTCAGTATTGTTAGATGTATCTGGTAATATAGTTCCTTTAACAGATGATAATGGTGCATACCGTAAGATATTACAATTCTACTTTGACGCTAATCAGGCAGGAATTTTAGATCCTGACTCAGGAACACAAAACTGGGATTCAGTTAACTCCAAATTCAATTCCAAACGTGCTTTCTTAATCTGGAATGATTGGCAGCAAGGTTTCTGGAACACAACAGAACGTGGTAACAACCGTGAAAACTACATGATGGTTCCTATTAATGATATGAATCTCTATCAACCTTCAGATCCATTCTTTGGTACAGGAAGAGCATTTGCAATCGGTACAGATGATCCTGTAAAGAAGGAAAGAGCTATGATGGTACTTGATTGGATGTCTAGTCCTGAGGGCTTAGAAGCTATTCATGGTGGTATTGAAGGTTTCACATATGAAGCTGCAGAAGATGGTAATGGTTATGTTCGTACTGCTGAAGGAGAATATGCTCTAATGGATAACTCACCAGTACCAGAAGAATTCGGTGGTGGATACTATGCTGATGGAATGATTCAAATCAACCAATGGATGGTAGCAGGTATCGCAACTAATCCACGTAACAACACCAGCTATGTTTATAATCTATGGCCAGCAGAAGTTGAAAAGGCAAAGACTACAACAACAAGAGAATGGTCTGAAAGATTTAATGCTGAGAATCCAGTTGATTATCTTCTAAAGAATAATAAAATGACTGTAGTTCCATATGTTAACTTAAATCTTGAACCGGATAATACCGATATCTCATTGATTAGAAGTAACACCGGTACCTTGATATGTGATGCGTCTTGGAAGATGATATTTGCCAAAGACCAAGCAGAGTTTGATGCTCTATGGAATGAATTAAAAGAAGATCTCGATGGTTTTGATTGGGACACATTAGTAGAATTTGATACAAATAAACTTCAGAAAGTTGTTGATGAAAGAGCTAATGCGTTATCTTCTAATTAATTAGATAGTATAAATGTTATCTTATGATATGAAGGGGTACTGCTTGCAGTACCCCTTTTTAAAAGACAGGAGATGTTTATGGGCGATATGACTAACTATTTACCAAATGGTAAAAAATTTAATAATTGGGAAACTACACAAATATATGATCGTGAATTACATGTTGATGCAAATCATCCAAATGCCTCTGATGATAATGATGGAAGTATAGAGCAACCTTTTAAAACTATTAATGCAGCTGCAGCAATAGCAACTGCTGGAACACGTGTATTAATTCATGGAGGAGAATATAGAGAATGTGTTAGACCAGCTAGAGGTGGAGAAAGTCCAGAAAGAATGATAAGTTACGAAGCATTTGGTGATGACGAAGTTCTTATTAAGGCTTCTGAGCTTGTAGAAAGTTTTGAAAAAAGTCAAGGATGGAGGATAAGTCCTAACTTTACAAAGCTAGAAAATGAGGATTCAATACAGATATGGACAATTAAATTGGATCCAGATACCTTTAAGGGATATAACCCATTTTGCGCTGTTAATATCTTACATGATAGATTGTTTATTGAGTTTGATAAGACCGATATGACTACTTATCTTAATCGTAGAGGAATGGTTTTTTGTGATGGAAAGCCACTTTTACAGGTTGGATTATATAATCAACTGTCTAATCATGAAGGATCTTTTTGGGTTGAAGCAAATGGCCAAAAAGTTCATTTTAGATTGCCAAAGGATGCTAATCCCTCAGATCATAAGATTGAAATTACCTGTAGAGAGCAATGTTTCGCCCCGGAAGTGCCATTCTTATCTTACATAAAAGTTAAGGGATTTATATGTGCACATGCAGCTACAGGAGCACCTGTTCCACAACGTGGATCAATCTCTTGTTATAGGGGTCATCACTGGATAATAGAGGATTGCGTAATTGATTGGTCCAATGGAGTTGGTATTGATATTGGAAATGAATGCTGGCATCATGAGATAATAAAGGATCAAATTATTGGACATAGTATTATAAGAAGATGTAAGATTTATGATGTTGGAGTCTGTGGTATAGCCGGACTTTTTGCCACACACTTTTTAATTGAGGATAATCTTATCCAAGGAACCGGATGGCAGAAGATGGAGCTATCATGGGAAGCAGGGGGTATAAAAACCCATAATAGTATAGATAGTTTAATACGTAGAAATATTTTCACAAAAACTATAAGAGCAGATCATCTATGGTTAGATTGTGGTAATGAAAATAATAGAATTACTCAGAATTTATTCTTAGATGGAATTGAACAAAGAGAAGCTATTTTTATCGAGTGCACAAAAGATGAAGTAAATATGATTGATAATAATATCTTTTGGAATGTAGAAGGTAGATTTGATCCAGATAAAATACCACAAGAGAAGGGTTCTTCAGGATGGTATAAGATGGTTGAAGATGATGTGGTAAATGGATATGCGGTTTATGGAGAAGGTACTGATTATCTTCACATTTCCAACAACTTAATTGGAAAATGTAGAGGAGCTGGGTATTTTGCAAAGCCTGTTTCATTCCGTATGTCTGGAATGGAAAGAGGCGGTACATCAAGAGATGCTCGCTTGTTTAATAATATATTCTACAAATGTGGTAAGGCAGCAATTACTATGCCTACTGAAAAAAATGAAGCAGAGGGTAATTTGTATGTAAAACAGACTGGTGGCTATTTGAGAGTAATGTATCCTGCACCAGAAGTATGTCTTGACTTGCCAGCTTGGAAAAAGTTCTATGGATTTGATATGACTGGTCAGGAAGCTTGGTTTGATATTGATGTGGATACTGAGAATTTTACATTACAATTTAAACCGGCTAAGGATACTCC
>JAAYNY010000234.1 GCA_012520635.1 Clostridiales bacterium
ATGTTAATCATATAATTACGGAGATCATAAGATGATGGATAAGATAAAAAATAAAAAAGCATTAAAAGTGTTAATAGCCATTCTTGTGCTTATCTTTATTTATAATTTGTTTAATGTTAAGAACATACATTTTGAAAAAATGGATGATATCATTTTCTATTCTTCACTGCCTGATGGTACAGAGAATCTATATGGGTTAACAGGAAGTGGTAAGATATACTGTTTTAATTATAAAAAAGGTAAGGTAGAGGTTGTAGTAGAGGAATCAGATATAATCTATTTTGGAGGAAGAGAACGGAGTCTAATAATATATAGTGATGGAAGCATATATATTGATGAAACAGGAGGTTTAGAAGGTAATTACATAGGTGAGATAGAAGGGGCTATAAGTGGTGATGCTTCAGCCTACCATGCAGCCATTATAACAGCTAAGGGAGAAGTCTACATATGTGGGAAGAATTCTAGTGAAAATAGTAATATACTTGGTTCTGGTAATCGTTATGAACTAGATGAATTTCAATTAATAGAGCTTTCGGAAAAAGTTGTTAAGGTGGATTGTGGACTGTTTAATACGTTGTTATTAACAGAAAATGGTGGATTATACTGGTCGGGAGATTTAATGGATAAATATACCTATACATTTAAAAAACATGAAGAAAGCGAAGATATTATAGATATACATAGTAATGATTACACTTCGTTTGTGCTTCATAAGGATGGAGATGTAACAGGGTTTGGATCCGGATCTGACTTTTGCTTTCTGGCAGTAGACACACATGGATTTAATAATATAATATCATTTTCCGTATCAGCAAATAATGCAATTGGAATTAATAATAAAGGAGAGTTGTTTTATTGTGGAGATGATATATATAACACAAATGGCCTAAACAACATTCTTTACCCCCAAAAATTAAAAGGTATACGAAAGGCAAAGGAAGTATACTGTTCAGATATGAATGCATATGTGATACAAAAGAATAAAATAACATGTATTCCTTTGGATAAAGAGAATAGACTTAAGAAGTTTATAAACTATTACAATATATTTGCTCCTCATTATAAAGGTTAACTATAGATGTAATTTACCGATATATGGTATAGTTACTTTGTTATTAAGAAAGATAGAAAGGTGCAATATACCATGATATATAAAGTGTATTTTATCTGTTCCATGATAATCTTTGGAAGTATTGGTTTAATAGTCCGAGAAATTCCTTTATCATCAGCTGAGATTGCTATGGTAAGAGGTGTTATTGGAAGCACATTCCTAATAGTAACAGCTAGTAGCTTAAAAAAGAAGCCTTCATTAAAGAAAATAAAAAGAAATCTTATATATTTGGCTATATCTGGAGGAGCCTTGGGTATCAATTGGATACTGTTATTTGAGGCTTATAGATATACCTCTATCACCAATGCAACATTAAGTTATTATCTAGCCCCGGTTATTGTGGTTCTTATGTCACCAATTTTACTAAAAGAAAAACTATCGTTACAAAAGTTATTGTGTGTCTTAGTGGCAATGGCAGGAATGATCTTGCTTGTATGGACTGGTAGATATGAAAGTTTTTATGGTGGGGACATAAAAGGAATTGGATTTGGATTGGCCGCGGCCACATTTTATGCCCTAGTAGTACTTATGAATAAGCTTACAAAGGACATAGATGGACTAGGGGCAACAATTGTTCAGTTGACTCTAGCTTCTTTTATTTTAATTCCATATGTGCTTTCTAAGAGAACAATCCCTTGGAATATCCTTGGAGGGAATGCTATCTTACGTTTATTAGTGGTAGGGTTTCTTAATACAGGTATAGCTTATTTGCTATATTTTTCATCTGTACAGAAACTAAAAAGTCAGACTGTTGCCATATTAAGCTATATAGACCCTGTATCAGCCCTAGTAATGTCTGCTGTATTTATAGGTGAGAAGATTACAATCCCACAGCTACTAGGGGGAATACTAATACTGGGAAGTGCTTTAATTAGTGGGAGAGATTCGCTTAAGTAGCTCCTGACTTACATCATCAATTACTGAGTCATCAAGTATAATATTCCTAAAATACTCTTCAGCCTGTTTTGCTTGAGCTACCAACATGGCAAGCCCTGTAACTGCTTTTATTCCTAGGCTCTTTGCTTGTAAGCTTAACTTAGTTTCTAAGGGATTAAAGATTACATCAACAAGAGCACTACATAAGGTAAATGGGTTTAGGTCTAGGGGAGAGGCATCAATATTTGGATACATACCAAGAGGTGTGGTGTTAACAATTATATTAGCATCATAATGGTTATCATAAGCCTCTTTATAGGATATTCTATTATCTCCTTGAGGGTTTCTGCTAATCACTAATATTTCCTTGGCTCCAAGCTCTTCTAATACTGCTTGTGCAGTCTTTGATGTACCTCCGTCTCCAAGCACTAAGCATTTCTTGCTTTTAACATCGATCTCATTTCTCTTAAACAAATATAAGAGTCCATAAAAATCTGTATTATATCCTTTTAGTTTTCCATGGCTATTAACTATGGTGTTAACTGCCCCTATCTTCTTTGCCAGACTATCTATATCATCTAGATAAGGAATTACTTTTTCTTTATAGGGAATAGTTACATTAATTCCTGTAAAGTTTTTTTCCATCATGAATTTATCAAACTCATCTTGATTCAAAGGAATCATTTCATACTCTTGGGCTACCATTCTTTCGTGTATGAATTTGGAATGGCTGTGTCCTAGCTTTTCTCCGATTAAACCATATCTCATAATCACTCCACCTTTATATTAAGAAAATTAATTAGGGTATCTACTTATATGTTTAGCTTGACATAAAGCATAAATTATAAACATAAAGCTTTCTATAGTGATTTTATTATAGTAAACCTGGCAGAAAATGCAAGACATATTACCGAATCTATTTTTTGACCTAAAAGTTTTTAATAAATCTAAGTTATATTTTTATTTGGCAAGAATATATTGTTTTAGAAGTAGTTGGATAAGCTTTTAAAAGATGTAAGGACAAGTATAAGTTATAGATAAGTACAAGCCGGGGGTGATAATAGATGAAAACTAAAGACGAGCTCCTTAACATATTCTCACTAGAACTAAGGGGTATACTGGGTAAGTTGCAAATTGATTTTAAAAAC
>JAAYNY010000235.1 GCA_012520635.1 Clostridiales bacterium
AAAAACCGTTTTTATTCAAAAAGTGTTCTATGCAATTTGCCAATCACACATTAATATTCTCATGGATATTTGTTATAGTTGACCAAAAACATCCATAAATAAGATGGATAAAAAAAGACCCATGACTTCTTAGAAAAAAATCACGGGTCCATATCTACAACTACTACACCTTCCACCCCAGGCTAGGTAATCTAAAGTATCCAATATAAATGTTGTCCTGATTCTATCAACCAGATTTGACTGAATATAAGACACAATATCTCCAGCACCCATTCCGTCCATAGAAAGAATAGCAGCCTTAATAACCTGAAGACCAATGCCATTTGATAGATTTCTGGAATCAACAACATAAAGTTTATTATATTGGTAGCAGTCTCCTGCCAATCTAACTACATTACATGTAGAAGATAATTCCTCTGATATGCCTATAAATATAATATCTCTATTCTCATCCACATATGGCTTGATAAAGTCAATCACATCTGCCAAAGGAGGGGATGAGGTTTTTGGAGCCAGATGAAGACTTTGGGACCATGCTATCATTTCATCGCCTGTAATATCTACACCATCATAGTATGACACATCATCCATTATGATACATAGGGGTATAATAGAAATATCATATTTATCTAATATAGCCTGTGGTAAATCACAGGTACTGTCAGCAATTATTTTTACTTTATTATTCAAGTAACATCCCTTTCTTTCATTATTAATCAAGTGGATTTATTACCAATTATCTAGCATAATATTTAGGCAAGTCCTTGGTTGTCATATCACTAAAGCCCTATTAATTGATGCAGATTATTATATGCAGGAATAGCATAACAGTTATAATTATAAACTTATTTCTATATGTATGATTCTATATTTCTTATATGCATTTTAATGCAAATTCTATCCAATAATGTTTAGAAAGACAATAAAATAGTGAGATCATATAATTATATAACTTTTAAATTCACCCCTTCTATGTTATAATTATTTGGTTTTTATTGAGTTTTGACAAAAAAATTAATATCTTGTTAAGGAGAGAACTATGGACGCAAAAACAATAGCACTTGTATTATTTCTTTTAACTTATGTGTGCTTGCTAGTTTTTACAAATGCTAGAGCTTTTATCGCACTGGGATCTGCACTTATCTTCGTTATACTAGGCTTATCAGGTATATTACCAACCTACGACTACTTAGGTGAAATTGACTGGAACGTAATTATGATGATTGCAGGTACTATGGGAGTTGTATCCCTCTTTATAGAATCAAAGATGCCTTCAAAACTAGCAGATTTCATCATTGCAAAAGTCCCTAATGTAAAGTGGGCAATGATAGCACTGGCTTTATTTGCAGGTATTATATCAGCTTTCGTTGACAATGTTGCTACAGTATTAATGGTGGCACCTGTGGCACTTACAATAGCTAAAAAACTAAAGATGTCACCTGTACCCAGTATTATCGCTATCGCGATTTCATCAAACCTTCAAGGAGCTGCAACTTTAGTAGGGGATACCACTTCAATCCTACTTGGCGGAGAAGCTAATATGAACTTCTTGGAATTCTTCTGGTATAAGGGAAAGCCAAGTATCTTCTGGGCAGTGGAAATCGGTGCAATTGCTACAATATTAATCTTACTATGGTTATTTAGAGAATATAAGCAGTCCGTAAAATCTATGGATAAAACTGTGGTTACAGATTATTTTCCTACAGTACTTCTGGTAGGAATTATAGTTCTACTTATTCTGGCTTCTTTCATTGAGGACAAGCCTGACATTACTAATGGCCTTATCTGTGTAGGATTATTGATAATCGGGTTGATTCGTAAATTCATTATTACAAAAGACAAGAACACCCTTATTGATGTTCTAAAAGATATTGATTATACAACAATTGGTCTACTGGCTGGTTTATTTGTTCTTATTGGAGGAATTAAACAGGTAGGAGTTATTGATGATATTGGTGGATTATTTGTTAAGGTTGGAGGAGACAATCTCTTTGTTATATATACCTTAATTGTATGGGCATCTGTGGCTATCTCAGCTGTTATAGACAATATCCCATATGTAGCAACCATGTTACCAGTAGTTACTTCCATTGCAGCTACTATGGGTATCGACCCAACAATCTTATACTTTGGATTATTGATAGGGGCAACCCTCGGCGGCAATATAACTCCTATTGGAGCTTCAGCTAATATTGCAGGTATTGGAATACTTCGCAAGGAAGGTCATGAAGTTAGCACTAAGGAATTCATGAAGATCAGTGTTCCATTTACACTTACTGCTGTTATAACAGGTTACATATTAATCTGGTTTATATGGGCTTAAGAAGTGATGATCTGATTACGAAGATAATAGTTATATAAAAGTGAAAGAAATAATATAATACCTCCTAGGTAGACATGATTATTAACCAAATCTGCTTAGGAGGTATTAATATTTTAATATGTAGAAGCTGTATTTTAGCTTTATTATAGTTAGACACATAGTTATTATTTGCTCCCAAAAGCTAGGTTCTCTTTAGAATAGTCATATGTTTTAGAAGAACCATCTAGTAAATCAAAAGCATAGGTATAGCTGATATCACCAGATTCAGCTCCTTGGATTACATTTTGTGCAAAACTATAACTATACCTTGATTTTGCATTATTATAAAAGTCTCCATGTCCGGATTTTTTAGTTTTGTTTTTTAACTGAATATTAGTCACATATTTAACGTCTTCAACAACATCAGCTGTAATTCGATTCATATTTTTATGCTTAATTGCTATGGATAGGCTATACTAAATAGGACGGTTTTTCTCCGAACATGATATAATGATTATAGGAGGAGAAAATCATGTCAAAAAGATATTATGAGGAAAACTTTAAAAAGCAAATAGTAAAAATTTATAATCAAGGAAATCATACCTATAGGGAATTGAGTGAGCAATATGATATAGCTCCATCAACTATAAGGCAGTGGGTTATGAGATAT
>JAAYNY010000033.1 GCA_012520635.1 Clostridiales bacterium
GCATCACCCAGTTAATAACCGTTGTACTGGCTGATAAAATAAATCAGCACCAGTACATCAGAAGTTTAAAACCACTAATTGCATAGACAGTATTTATTAAGATACTTACATTTCTAAGGTACTAATAATAGTATCTCTTATTTGAGTGCTTCTGTTTTTCTATTCTGTAAAATGCAATCAGAAAATAAATTTGGAATTTAAAAACTTACTAATTTCTAGAAATTGGGCAACTCTAATATCTAATTAGGTACGAGTTTCGCAATTATCTAAGATGATTAAAATCTATAATATTTTCGCTTCTCCAATCTTTTATCTTGCAGTAGGATACCTGCTTCGATGTAGTCTCATTTTCTAGAAACGACAACTGCTCATATTGTTCTTTCACTGTCTAATACGGAATTGTCTTAGTTAAAGCATCCATTTGCCACAAATTCCATGAGATGATCCTGGCAATTGAGAGCATCTCTCTTTCTGTAGGACTTCTCAGCAAGTGAGCCTCCATATAGTCAGCGTAGCTATAAAGCAGATTCTGGCGAGCAAGAAGCAAATTATCCCCTTGGAACTCGAATCCATAAATACTTTGGAATGCTCGTTCTACCCATTTTATCCATTCAACTTCTGTATCAGTATTCTCGCAAACCACACGCATTTTGCGGTCAAGAAAACCTATTCTATCCTCTAACTTAATATACTCTCCTGTAGTTGAATCATAACGACTTACTAGGTAAGGAGCTTCTCCACAAGCAATTTCTAGTCTCCGTTCATCAACATATTTTTGCCAAGACTTTTTCTTGTCATCTGGAAACTTAACTTTTTTTGTTGTTGGATTCCAGCTTTTTAGGTCTGAGGTATTAAAAACCCCCGAACGACCAAACCAAGCGGCGTCGATAATGTTGTTCTGTTCATTACAAAGCCATACTGGAGTAAAAACTTCAGCTTTACCTTTCGTTCGTTCTCCTTGTTGTTCCTTTGATTTTACTACACGAGGCTGAATAACATTTGCATTAAGACCTGATATAAGTTCTATTGTAATCGGATAATGGGAGCCATATGATTCGCCAAGATACAGATAATCATCAGTCCCCCATATAATATTATGACCTGTTGTTCTATCTAACAGAAGGACTTCAATTAATCTTGGGTTCTTTTCTAAAATTCTTTGTTCGTTGACATCAATGCTTGACATCATATATGTTTAGTCCTCCTTAAATAAAATAATGTTCTATATTTTCTTTCATCTCTATTTTGGCTCCCTCTTTTCATGGTTGAGAGCCTGTATCCATCAATACAGCGCTGAAAATACAGTATTCTTGTACTTATCCCCAAGCCTGATACACAAACCCTCAAAGCAATTGAAGTAGACGTAGTTGCTACTACCAAAATAGGCATTCAATTTTACTCTCTCATTACTTTTTTCAACTAGTTGGTTCTAAATAAGATGAATCCTGATTTTTATATTTAGATTTATAATCTCGCTTATACCATTATAACTTATAATTTAAAGCTATGCTATTATATTTAATAACTAGGTTTTTTTAACTTATTAACATTTGATTAATAGGTTTTCTTTAATATAATAATATATTTTTCTGCCATTACTACTATTTATTTCATAGCGTCCAATCGGGCGACCACTTTTCGTCCTCATTAATCTCATTTGTTCCACTTGGTTCCACTCAGTTCCATTTTCGCAAATCTCCAACAACTCGTCCAACACCACCCTCATATCCACAAATAAACAGCTTTTTTCGGAGTTTTTTCGACCTAGCAAGCCTTTCCTAAAGCCCCAAATCTCAAGCCCAAACAGACACCTTCCCTCGACATTCTTGCCAAAACCCACTTACATTTTTACACAAGAAAA
>JAAYNY010000236.1 GCA_012520635.1 Clostridiales bacterium
TCAATAGTAAATTCTCCTCTATGTATCAATTGAGAGATAGGAACAAGCTCATAGCCCTTTTCCTTAAGGCCAAGAATAACCCTCTCCAGAGCCTCTGGTGTATACTTGGCACCAACATGCATTATAATAATCGAACCCTTGCTTAGGTTCTTGTGTTCAGTACATTTCTTAACTATGCTATCTGCACCGTAGTCCTTCCAGTCTAGAGAATCAACATCCCACTGTATAGTATAGTATCCACAGTCTCTTGCAACACCTACTACCATATTGTTGTAATCGCCATAAGGAGGACGGAACAAATCCATTTCAATTCCTGTCAGTTCCTTTATCCTATTGTGAGCCTTCATAATCTCGTCTTTACACTGTTGCTCAGACAATCTTGACATTTGCTTGTGATTCTCACCGTGATTTCCTACGTCGTGTCCTG
This sequence comes from Clostridiales bacterium, assembly GCA_012520635.1. Taxonomy (GTDB): domain Bacteria; phylum Bacillota; class Clostridia; order Lachnospirales; family Lachnospiraceae; genus Mobilitalea. The sequence goes on from JAAYNY010000236.1 coordinate 428, forward strand.
CTGCCACAAACTTTTTCACATCCTCAGGGTATTTGCCTATCCATTCCCCAGTAATAAAGAAGGTGGCTTTCACATCATGCTTTGCAAGTATCTCCAATATTGTCTGTGTATCATCATTCCCCCATGCAACATCAAAACTTAATGCCACCTTATTCTCATCAGTATTAACAGAATAAATAGGAAGGTCTCTCTTTTTACCGATATTAGATACTGTAATGGCTTCAGGTATAAACTTAATACCTAATCCAACCACCGTCAGTATACTTAACACTATAATTCCAATCTTTACAAACAAAGTAATATCCGAAACGGATTTATTCTCCTTATCTTCCATAGCTTCACCAAATTCATGTTAGTTATTAATATAATATATTGAAGCACATAGGTAAATATGCGATAGGGCAAGCCAAAAAAGTGCGGTTGATCTTCTATCCTTAATCAACTAACCCTTGCTCTATTAAGAACTGATGGGCAACATCTTTAGGATCTCTTTGCAGTTCATCAACTTGATAGTTTAAACCAATCATTGTATCATCATCTAAGATATCAGCTAGTTTTTCAAGAAGGGGTATGATTTCAGGGTACTCCATAGCTATATCTTCTCTTACTAAAGGTACCGCATAATATGGTGGAAAGAAGTGTCTGTCATCCTCTAGTACCACAAGATCATATTTTCTAAGAAGACCGTCAGTACCAAATGCATCTATTACATCGGTTTCACCGTTGGCAATTGCTAGGTATTTGTTAGCACCATTTAATCCAACTTCTTTACCAAACTCTAGGTTATACATTTTCTCTAGACCTATAAGACCATCTTCACGGTTTATGAATTCAAGACTTGCACCAAGTGTTAATTCACCTGCTACTTTAGCTAAATCGCTAATGGTTTTTAAGTTGTATTTTTCAGCTGTTTCTTGCTTTACCGCCATGGCATAGGTATTGTTAAAACCCAATTGTCTTAATGCATCAATACCCTTAAGCTCTTTTAAGTCTTTTTTAATTGTATTATATACTTCATCCATATCACTATTTGGAGGATAACTTAAGGTGTCACCATAAATTGTTCCTGTATAATCAAGATATATATCAATTTCATCATTATTTATGGCACTAAAACATACTTGAGTTCCCCCTAAGTTGACCTTTCTTACTACTTGAATGTCAGTATTTTCTTCAATTAGTTCAGACATCATATGAGTCATAATATACTGTTCAGTATAGTCTTTACCAGCTACAATAATCTGCCTGTCGGATTTGTTCATATTATTCTTTATACCATTGGTAATAAATAAACCTGCAATTAACACTACTGTTATAGCAAGTATTACTTTTTTATTTTGCCTTGATTTTTTAAGCTTGTCTTTTGATTTATTTGAAGAATCCTGTAAAGCAATTGGTGTAACAAGTTCTTCAATTAGACCAAAGATATAATCAACTAATAATGCAAGAATACAGGCTGGTATTGCACCTGCTAATATTTGAAAGTTATTGGTTGTACTTATACCTGAGAATATTAAGAATCCCAGACCACCTGCACCAATGTAGCCTGCCATAGTCATAAGACCAACTGCAGTAACGGCAGACACACGAACACCTGCCATTATTACTGGTAGAGCAAGAGGTAATCGCACCTTAGTAAGAACTTGCATCTTTGTAAGACCTATTGCTTTAGCTGCTTCTAAGGTATCTGCATTTATATTTAATATCCCTGTATAGGTGTTTTTAATTATAGGTAGCAGGGAATAAAGAACTACCATTGTTACTGCAGGTAATACACCGATTCCTAATAAGGGTATGGAAAGTCCCAGTAAAGCCATACTTGGTATGGCCTGAACAAGATTTGCAATACCTATTATTGGTTTGCTAGCTTTTTTATAATATGAAATAATAATACCCATGGGTACTCCTAGAGTAACTGCAATTACAACAGCAATAGCGGTAAGTCTAATATGCTCAATTGATAAGCTTATAATTTGATTGCCATTATTTATTATATAATTTATAAAGTTTTGTAAGAATTCCAATTAGTACACCTCCGTCTCGTCATCAATATATTGTTGGCTAA
>JAAYNY010000237.1 GCA_012520635.1 Clostridiales bacterium
AGGATTTATGGGCTTTTAATGAAGAAGTTGTAGCTAGGGAGATTTATAAGTGTAGTACCCCTATTATATCTGCCGTGGGACATGAAACTGATGTTACCATAGCTGATTATGTTGCAGATCTTAGAGCGCCAACTCCCTCTGCGGCTGCAGAACTGGCAGTTAATGATTACATATCCTTTACTAATCAAGTAGAGGATTATAAAAGACGGATATTTAAGTCAACCATGTATAATGTTACTAGACATCAGTCAAGACTTAGAGAACTAAAGTTAAGACTTTTCTATGCTAGTCCTTCATACCAGATAAAGCAAAAAAGGCAGCGATTGTTGGATTTGGAGCAAAAGCTTCAGTATAAGATGGATCAGAAACTACAAGATGTACGTCATAAAATGGAAATATATATTACAAAGATAGAGGGATTATCCCCCCTCCTTAAACTGAAGCAAGGATTTGCTATGGTTAAGGATAAGGAAAAAGAGCCTATTCAAAGTGTTGAAAATGTAGCTATTAAGGACCTGCTTACTATTTCTCTACTTGATGGAGATATTATGGCAAGGGTGGAAGAAATCAAGGAAGAAAAAAGAGCTAGTAACTAAGATTATATTTGGAGGTTGGTATGGCAGAGAAAGAATTTAAATTAGAAGAAGCCTTTGAACGGTTAGAATCAATAATTGGTGAACTTGAGAAACCAGATGTAAGTCTTGATAATTCATTTCAGTTATATCAAGAGGGAATGAAATTATTAAAAGCATGTACTGAATCCATTGATAAGGTGGAGAAGGACCTGATAATATTAAGTGAAGATGGAGAAACAGATGAACTTTGATCTTGAACAAAACAAACGATTATCTGAAATCGAAGATATAATAAAAAAATATTTACCTGAGGAAAAGGGATATTATAAAACTGTTATAGAAGCATTAAACTATAGCCTAACTGCTGGAGGTAAGAGGTTACGTCCCATGCTTATGCAGGAGACCTATAGAATGTTTGGTGCAGATGAAGATGAGATTTTGCACTCTTTTATGGTGGCAATTGAGATGATTCATACCTATTCTCTGGTTCATGATGATCTTCCTGCCATGGATAATGATGAATATAGAAGAGGAAAAAAAACCACTCATAAGGTATATGGAGAGGCCATGGCCATCCTTGCAGGAGATGGACTTCTTAATGGTGCATATGAATTAGCATCAGCAGCCTTTGACTTGGTGGATGAATCATCAGCGGATATATTAAGCAAGTATAAAAAAATTATAGCTGCTAGTAAAGTACTTTCATCAAAAGCAGGAATTCATGGGATGATTGGAGGTCAGGTTATTGATATTGAATCTGAGGGTAGGCTCCTTACAAAAGATAGAATCAATATGATGTATAGATTAAAGACCTCAGCCCTAATGGAAGCATCTATGATGATAGGTGCTGTCCTTGCTGGTGCAAATGAAGAAGAAATAAATATTATCGAAAATATAGCAAGAGACATTGGATTGGCATTCCAGATTAGAGATGATATCTTAGATGTTACCGCAAGTTATGAACTTCTAGGTAAACCTATCAATAGTGATAGTAAGAATGATAAAACAACATATCTTGCTATAATGGATATAGAGAAGGCAAAGGAAGAAGTTGAAATTATTACTGATAGAGCTATGAAGGCCTATCAAACCCTAGCTTATAATAATGAATATTTGGAAATGTTAATTGTAAAATTAATTAATAGGGAAAAATAATTGATTTGCCTTATTTGAAATGAGGTGTGAAAAATTGTCCTATATACTGGATTTAATAAAAAAACCAAATGATATTAAGAATATAAGAGTTCAGGATTACCCTAAGCTTGCAAATGATATTCGCTCTTTTATGGTGGCTAATGTTAGTAAAACAGGTGGACATCTAGCTTCTAATCTAGGAGTAGTTGAACTTACCATGGCACTACATCTTTTTCTAGACTTTCCTAAGGATAAACTAGTATGGGATGTGGGCCATCAGTCCTATACCCATAAGCTACTGACAGGTCGAAAGGATCAGTTCGATAGCCTTCGTCAATATGGTGGAATTAGTGGATTTCCTAAGATGGAGGAAAGTGATTGTGATGCATTTGATACAGGTCACAGTTCTACTGCCATATCTGCAGCTCTTGGTATGGTTAAGGCAAGGGACTTAAAAGGGGAAAACAATAAGGTGGTAGCTGTTATCGGAGATGGAGCACTTACTGGAGGTATGGCATATGAGGCTCTTAACAATGCCGGTCAGTTAAAATCCAATCTTATAATAATACTTAACGACAATAAGATGTCAATATCAAAAAATGTTGGTGGCATGTCAAATTACCTTGCAAAACTTAGAACAAACTCCAGATATACTGGTTTTAAAGAAAATATGGAAAGCACCTTAACAGAGAGACTACCTGGAGGCAAAGAGTTAGTATATGGTTTAAAAAGATCTAAAGATGCCATTAAATATTTTATGCTTCCTAGTATGTTTTTTGAAGATATGGGATTAACCTATATAGGCCCTATTGAAGGCCATAATATAAATAGTGTATTAGATGCCTTAAAAACTGCCAGAAAAGCCAATAAAGCAGTTGTTATTCATACAATAACAAAAAAGGGAAAAGGTTATTATCATGCAGAGAAGTATCCCAGCAGATTTCATGGAACTCCTCCATTTTCTATTGATGATGGAAAACCTCTTCCTGATAAAAAGACCCTATCTTATACAAAGGTGTTTTCTAATGCACTTATGCATAAGGCTAAAAATAATGACAAAATAGTAGCCATAACAGCGGCTATGCCTTATGGTACAGGACTTATAGCCTTTAAGAAGCACTTTCCTGATAGATTCTTTGATGTTGGTATCGCCGAGGAACATGCTGTTACATTTGCAGCAGGTATGGCCGCAGAAGGATTTAGGCCTGTGGTTGCCATATATTCCACATTTTTGCAAAGGGCATATGATCAGATTATTCATGATGTATGTATAAATAAACTTCCAGTGGTATTTGCTATTGATAGATCAGGCATAACGGGAAGGGATGGAAAAACCCATCAGGGTATATTTGATTTATCTTATTTATCTCATATTCCAAACCTAGTAGTTCTTGCTCCAAAAAATAAATGGGAACTTGAAGAAATGCTAAGTTTTGCTCTGTCTTATAATGGGCCTGTGGCCATAAGATATCCTAAGGGAGAGGCTTATCAAGAGCTAGAAGATCATAAGGAGCCAATCTGCTATGGTAAGAGTGAAATAATTCATAAATCAAAGGATATAGCCATACTGGCTGTTGGAAACATGGTAAAGACTGCTGTCACAGTGACAAAGAACCTTAGGGAAGAAGGCATAGATCCAAGCTTAGTAAATGTCAGATTTGTTTCTCCTATTGATTATGAGACCATTGATGAACTTGTTAAAGATCATAATATATTTGTAACCATGGAGGACAATGTTAAGACAGGGGGATTTGGCCAGCAACTTTCAGATTATTTGATTGCTCATAGCATACAAGATGTAAGGCATATAAATTTTTCTATACCTAATATATTTGTTGATCAAGGCAGTGTAGATGAACTATATCAGGAACTTGGACTTGATGCTCAGAGTATTACCAATAAGATACTAGAAGAGTGCAGCCATATTATCAATAAGAAAGCGTGATTATATGAAGGAACGACTGGATGAACTTTTGGTTAATAGGAATTTGGCAGAGTCCATAAAAAAAGCAAAAGCAATCATTATGTCAGGAAATGTTTTTGTTAATGGGCAGAGAGAGGATAAGGCCGGAAGTACATTTCCTCAAGATGCCAGGATAGAAGTTAGAGGAGGCAAGCTTAGATATGTTAGCCGCGGAGGTCTTAAACTGGAAAAGGCCATGGAGGTCTTTCCTATTAATCTAGAAGGAAAGATCTGTATGGATGTTGGGTCTTCCACTGGAGGATTTACAGATTGTATGCTGCAAAATGGAGCCTATAAGGTATATGCAGTAGATGTAGGGACCAATCAGCTGGCTTGGAAACTTCGTCAAGATGAGCGGGTAGTAGTAATGGAGAAAACCAATATACGCTATCTTACTCCAGAACAGATTCAGGATAAGGTGTCCTTTGTATCTGTAGATGTATCATTCATATCACTTACTATAATTTTAGAGGCTATAAGGGAGTTAATGACAGCTGAAGCTGAGATGGTTTGTCTGATAAAGCCTCAATTTGAAGCAGAAAGAGAACAAGTGGAAACAAAGGGAGTAGTAAGGGATAAGAATGTACATATGGAAGTAATCCAAAAGGTACAAACTTATGCAACGGATATGGGCTTTGACTGCCTTGGACTTGATTATTCTCCTATAAAAGGTCCAGAGGGTAATATTGAATATTTGTTATATTTGAAAATAATTGCAGACAGGGATAATACTTCGATGGGTCTTAAGATTGAGGATGACTTAATTCAAGCAGTGGTTTTTGAAGCTAATAATAACTTATAAAAAAGTCAAGAGTTAAGGATTGCTTGAATTATATGGTGTTATATGGTACACTTTCATAGTTAATTAAGGAGCATATAGTATGGACAGGTTTTTATTGATTACCAATGAGATTAAGGATAAGGATAATTCTATTACAAAAAGTATTGCATCTTATATCCGATCATCAGGAAGAAAAGCTACCCTCGTAAATACATTATCTTTAGCTGAGGATAAAACATCATATAATGATGCCCAGTGTGCCATTGTCTTAGGCGGTGATGGAACATTAATTCACTGTGCAACCGATCAGATACCCTTAAGTATTCCTATACTTGGAATAAACCTTGGAACGGTTGGATTTTTGGCTGAGATTGAGAAACATCGTATTAATGAGGCGCTAGATAGATTATTTGTAGATGATTATGAGATAGAGAATAGAATGATGATTAAGGGAAAAATATCTCGTAATAATGAAAGTACTGTTGGGTATGCATTAAACGATATTGTAATCACTCAAAAAGAATTTGCAAGGATTATAAGTCTTAAAATATATGTAAATGACATGTTGGTAAATGACTTTAGGGGAGATGGTGTTATAATTGCTACACCAACTGGCTCTACAGCCTATAGTATGTCTGCAGGGGGACCTATTATTGCTCCTAATGCAGATGTAATGGTTATTACTGCAATATGTCCACATACTATAAGTCCAAGAAGTGTGGTGGTATCTGCAGAGGATACAATAAGAATTGAAATCAAGAAAAAGAAATCTGCACAAGATAAGGCAATTGCTACATTTGACGGACAGAAAGTTATCGATATTGGAGCAGAGGATGAGTTACTTATAAAGAAAGCACAATATGATACTAAATTAATAAGACTTAACCAGACTGGTATATTTGAAATACTACGCTCAAAGTTGATTAATAACAGTGATAACATATAATTTATAAGAAAGGGCACTGGTAAATAGTATGAAATTAAGTAGACAAAGTAAAATCCTTGAATTAATTAATAAGTATGACATTGAAACCCAAGAAGAGCTTGCTGATTGGTTAATGAAAGAAGGGTATAATGTAACTCAAGCTACTGTTTCAAGAGACATCAGGGAATTAAAACTTTCTAAAGTGGCTTTAGATGGTGGAAGACAAAAATACATAGCCTTACAAAAAGCAGAGCCCGAACTTGGCGATAAATATAATCGTGTCTTAAGAGATGCATTCATCTCCATGGATATGGCACAGAATATCCTAGTAATTAAGACAGTATCAGGTATGGCCATGGCTGTAGCTGCAGCACTGGATGCACTGCAGATTAATAGTATCGTAGGTTGTATCGCAGGTGATGATACTATTATGTGTGCCATAAGAAATGCTGATGAGACAATTTCTGTGATGGAGAAACTTAATAAGATAATTAATAATATAGAAATATAAAATAGATAATATAAGGTGAGGAGAAGTAAAAATGGCTGGACATTCAAAATTTGCTAATATTAAGCATAAAAAAGAAAAGAACGATGCGGCTAAAGGCAAGATATTTACTAAGCTTGGCCGTGAAATAGCAGTTGCAGTTAAAGAAGGCGGAGCAGATCCGAATGAGAATAGCCGTTTGAGGGATGTAATTGCAAAAGCTAAATCAAACAACATGCCTAATGACACCATTGAGAGAAATATTAAGAAGGCTTCAGGAGATGTTAATGCTGTTGATTTTGAGGCGGTAACATATGAAGGATATGGCCCTAATGGATTAGCTATAATAGTTGAGGCTCTAACAGACAACAAGAATAGAACAGCAGCCAATGTCCGTAATGCATTTACAAAAGGAAGCGGCAACGTAGGAACCACAGGCTGTGTATCCTTCATGTTTGATCGAAAGGGACAGATTATTATTGATAAAGAGGAATGTGATTTGGCTGGGGATGACTTAATGCTCTTGGCACTGGATTCTGGTGCAGAGGATTTTGTAGAGGAAGAGGATAGTTATGAGATTATAACAGATCCGGAATCCTTTAGTGAAGTTAGAGAGAAGTTAGAAAAAGAAGCTATACCTATGGTACAGGCAGAAGTAACCATGATACCTCAAACCTGGGTAGAACTTACCGATGAACAGCAAATCAAGGATATGAACAAGATACTTGACTTACTTGAAGAAGATGATGATGTACAGGAAGTATATCATAACTGGGATGAGTAATTCGTAACAGTAGGAATGCAGTAAAATCAGTATAGTATACATCTATCCCCCTAGTATATCATAACTGACAGATATGCTGGAGGGATATTTTTTATGCGTTTAGAGTAAAACATTTCATTAACTATTTATATATTCCATGAATTTATAATACCAGCTCCACACAGCCTTATTGAATTTAGAATACTCTTTCCACATGTTCATAAAATTTAATTTCGAATGTTCCCATTCAGGATATTCAATCTTAAAATTGTCTATAAACTTTTTATTGCTACCTAGAACAGCATGTTCTTCATGCGAAACCAAAATTCCAAAACTGCTACTAAAATACTTGGTAATTGCTATAATTACTATAATAAATACAGACATACCTTATTTCATACAAGGCAGTCTTTAGATTCAACAACTCGGATTTTATCTATTACCATAGCAGAA
>JAAYNY010000238.1 GCA_012520635.1 Clostridiales bacterium
GGATTTTGTAGTGTAATCTAGGTTTGCCTTTGCATATTTTTCTATGTTATCTTGAATATCGGCCTCGATACGATTTATATATAAATCTTCATCAGGTTCGATATTAAGTATATCGCTTAGAGTTATATGTTCATCTGGCACATTACATAAGGCGAAATCAAAATTCTGCCCTACTGTAAGGAGTGTTACTTTTCTTTTATTAAGCTTTATGGTGTTAAGTAAAGGGGACATGTCTTTATCATTTGACATTATGATGAATTCATCAATATTATCATTGATGTACATATCATTAAGAGCGTCGATTGTAATCTGTATATCAGCGTAGTTCTTTCCCCTATTAGAGGTATGAACTGTATTTACACCATATTCTTGCAATCTGGTTTGGTGACGGGATTCCATCAAATCCCGATTGTCAAAGTTACAATAAGCTATAATCTTAACAATCCTAAGCCCTTTATTCCTGCACCATGTATGTATCTTTTCAAAAAAACCTAATCGCAATAAGTTCTTACGTTGGTTTAATAGGGTCTTGTATATATTTTCATAATCAATATAAATTGCCACATTATATAATCTATTATCCATAAAGTGCTCCTTCAAGTATGATATATGTATTATATAACAAGATAGACTAAAATGAAATACTGTCAGATATGAAGAATTTTTACTTGAAATTAATTGAGTATTATATTAGAATTATCTGAAGAAAATAGGCTTCTCTAGCTCAGTTGGTAGAGCAACGCACCCGTAATGCGTAGGTCGTGGGTTCGAATCCCATGGGGAGCTTGTAAGAAAAAAGCCTTATAACACAGTGGTTATAGGGCTTTAAAACTATTAATCATTATCTTGTTTATTATCATTTTTTAGACTGTTTTCGATTATTGTTTCCATATCTAGCTTATTTTCACTTTTACTAAATGGTTATGGTTTAGCTTACCTTTTCTCTGACATAAAGCATAATCCAATTGCCCCAGGTCCTGAATGAGAACCAATGCTTGGGCTTATGGTGTTAATTACGATTTCTTTATGGGGAAGAGCTTCTTTTACTAGTTTGGCCAGATAATTGGCATCATCTAGTGCGTCGCCGTGGGCTATACATATAACATCATTGTCATCTTTATATTTACCCATACTATCTATCATATCTTTACAGATGGTTGCCAAGGATTTCTTCCTGCCCCTTGCAGTTGCCAGTGAAACCAGTTGACCTTCTTCATTAATATATAGAATGGGTTTGACACTCATAAGTGAGCCAATAATGGCTGTGGTTTTAGAGATTCTCCCACCTCTTTGTAAGTGAAAAAGATCATCAACAGTAAACCTCACGGCAAATTTCTGTTTGTTTTCTTCAAGCCAGGAAGCAATATCATCTATACTTTTACCTTCTTCCTTCATCTGGACTGCCTTTATAACAAACATGCCCTCACCCATGGATGCATTTAAGGTATCTATTACAATAATCTTAGCACCAGGATTCTCCTCACAGATATCTCTAGCACCGGCCATAACATTACTACAGCCTCCACTTAAAGCTGAGGAAAAACTAATATGTAGAATATCTAAACCTTGGTCAACATAGTTTTGGAAGGTTTCTCTGATGACCTCAGGATTACTGGCCATAGTGGTAGGCATAAGCCCTTCTCTCATCTTGTCATAGAATTCCTTAGGTGTAAGATTAATCTCATCACCATATGTAATCCCTTCTAGATCATAGTAGTGGGGAATGATACCTATTTGCTTTTCTTTTATGTAATCTACAAGTAAATCTGAGTTTGAATCAGCAGTAATAACAAAATCTTTCATCTTTATCCTCCAATTTTTATCCATGGGAGGAAACTTCCTCCTAAATTTTGTATATGTCTTATTCTACTAAATAATTTACATATAGGCAATATATTTTTTATAATTAATTTATGAGCTTTATAAATATTTTATCTTTAATCAGGGCTATAAAGAAAGCGATTCGTTATTTAAACGAATCGCCTTAGCTTACCTTGTATGTCTTTTTTCAAAGTAGGATAATAATTTATACAAACCGGTTGCCACAATAGACAGTATCACTATACTCATTATGACCCAGTCAAGGCGAAATACTTGGCTACCATAGATAATAAGATATCCTAGACCTGCTTTTGCTGCCAAGAATTCTCCGATTATTACACCTACCAGACATAAACCTATATTAACTTTCATCAGACTAATCAATGATGGGATATTGGAGGGTAAAATCACCTTTAGAAGGACATCCTTCTTTTTTCCACCTAAAGTATAGATTAGCTTGATTTTATCTTCTTCAACTGCTTTAAAATCAGCATGTAAGGTAAGGATAGATCCGAATAAAGAGACTGAAATTGCAGCCACGATGATGGTCTTCATATTAGCACCCAACCAAACAATAAATACTGGAGCAAGAGCTGATTTAGGAAGACTGTTAAGAACAATCAGGTAGGGTTCAACCACATCGGATATGTTCTTATTCCACCATAGAATCATGGCTACAATAAGTCCGATTATATTGACTAAGGCAAAGCTGACAAGGGTTTCATATAATGTGATGCCTATATGATAAAACAGCCTACCTTCAGTGGTCATGTCTGCAATGGTTTTCACAACTCTTGAAGGGCTAGAGAAGATAAATGGATCCACAATACCTATAAGAGTGCTGATTTCCCAGAAAGCAAGAAAACCAATTAATATAATAAATTGATATATTTTGATTTTACGTTTCTGTAATAAATGCTTTCTTACATAAGCTTTTTGAGCAGCTGAGATGTTTAAGCTTTCGCTTGAAACCTTTCTACTTTTCCTGCTCATTGTAGTTTAACTCCTTCCATATTAAATTAAAATAATCTTTGAACTCGGGAGCACTTCTGGCCATAAAAGGAGTTCGATCCGATATGGAAAGCTTTATATCAAAAATATTTTTTACGGTTCCAGGTCGATTGGACAATACAATAACTCGATCAGACATACTTATTGCCTCTGAGATATCATGGGTAATTAATATAGCTGTCTTTTTCTCATTTCTTATAATGCCCCAGATATCATCTGCCACTTCAAGTCTAGTTTGGTAATCCAAAGCTGAGAATGGCTCATCTAAAAGTAAAATATCCGGTTCTAACAAAAGGGTA
>JAAYNY010000239.1 GCA_012520635.1 Clostridiales bacterium
AGATGCAAGTTTTGATTCACATATTTTTGTAAATCATTAAAATTTAATGACTTGCAAAAATATGTGATTTTTTATTTTCACTCTAAAACTTCAAAAATATTATAATAGGAGGTATCTTTAATGAATAAGGGTACAGTAAAATGGTTTAACGCACAAAAGGGTTTTGGATTTATTACTAATAATGAAACAGGTGAAGATGTATTTGTACATTTCTCAGGTATTGCTGCAGAAGGTTTCAAATCATTAGAAGAAAACCAGGATGTTATGTTTGATATTACTGAAGGTGCACGTGGCTTACAAGCTGTTAATGTTGTATTAGCTTAGTATAAAAACATTAAAAAAAGTCAGTCATGGATATATATCCTGACTGACTTTTTTTCAAGACACGGGGACGTTTCCTCTGTCTTCTTTCTCAGAAAGAAGACAGAGGAAACGTCCCCGTGTCTTGCTTAAAACAACAACTCCATCTGATCCATATCCTCCACTTTCACCTGTGAAGCACGGACAGTTATAATATCCTTCCCCCCCTTAATATGCTCCCCTTTAACATATTGAATGTCCTTTTGCAGACCAGAACCCACCAGATTAAGAACATAGATATTGTCAAATCGATTATAGATTGACTCACCACCTAGACCGGTAAGGCATATCAACTGAGTGTTGTTCTTCTTTGCTACATCCATCAAGGGTTTCAGAAGATGGGTTGCATTGGTTTGTGCGAAAGGATTGTCCATTAACAAGACTTTACCTTCCTCCCTCTCAAAGAACAGATCTGTATCTTCCCTACGCATATAGGAAAGCAAGCTGGATAATACTACAAAAGCAGATAAGAAACCTTCTCCACCAGAGTTTTTTGCTACCTGAGCCCAGGTTATGGGATATTCCCTTTGGGATTCTATCTTATACAGCCTAATACTTATATTTCCTATTCCTACTACAGTATCATATAAGTTCCTGCTAGTAACAAATGCCCCTATCATTTCCTCTATATTTTCATTTTGATCCAGTCGCTGAAGTCCACGTTTCGTAATCTCTTCCATAAAATCTTGTAGTTTTATCTTATAGACACTTTCTTGCTCTTCCCATTCCGGAAGTATTATTCTAAGCATTTTAATGGAACGGCTACGAACTGTTATTGATGAGTTCCTATCAATTTTATTAAGGTTTTTGTGTATATCCTCAATATAGTCCTGTAACATCTCCATTATTTTCTGCCTTTCTCGATCAACTAAGGCTATATCAACTTCCAGCTTCCCAAGTAAAGACTCATATGAACTCAATATTATTGCCAACTGATCTACTACGTTCTGAGGCTCATTAGATAGATCTATCATGGTTTCTATGGGTTTTCTGAAAAAATCTTCTTTATATATTTCCTTACGACATAAAGCCTCTAAGTATTTTCTTTGGATTTCTTTTCTATCATCTTGAATTCTTAAGGAAGACCTATAATCCCTAACCAACCTTCCTCGAAAATCCCTTAATTCCTCCACAGTCAACTCAACTAAGCTACTAGCTCCAGCCACTCCTAATTCCTCTTGGAAAGTAAATGTTTTCTCTGTTGTAAAATGAGCAAATTCTGCAAGATTGGACAAGTTATTATCATAACTACTTATCTTACCTTCGATGAATTTAAGTTGCTCTTTTTCTTTTGATATTGTTGCTGATATTAGGAGACCTCGCTTTTTAAAGGCTAGGTCGGTAATTTGACTCCGTGGAACAGGTTCTGTTTTATGATATTTTTCCTCTATTTGTTTCATATTACTATCGATTTTACTCTGTAATACTGCTATTTCTGTTGTGACCTTATTATATTCTTTCTCTTTCTCATCAAACCTCTTAACTTGAGTAGCTTTTTCCTTCTTAGTCTCCTTCTCTTTGAACTCATCCACTGTAAGATCCTTATAATCTTTCTCTTCAAGTCCATATTCAGCTTCTTTTGATAATAATTGTTTTTGCTTGTCTTCGAACCTTTTCTTGGCTTGGTTTAATCTCTCTTCTAATTGTTTTTGATCATCACTAATTCGCTTGGTCAAAGCTTCAAATCTAGCCTCCATATCCTCTATGTCCTTATTTAATCTTTGACCTTCCTGATAGCTTTGATAGATACTAACTTTCTTTTCTAGCTCCTCTAATTTAATTTTAGACCTTTCATGATTGCTTGCCATATTTTGAATGAGAGTGTTTAACTCACTTAATAAGTCTTTGCACTCCTTTAAGTTCTGTCTACCTTTCTCTAAATTATCATTAATTTCTTGCATTTGCTTAATGTCATTTAGATATTCTTCATAGTGCTCACATAATTTCTTATAATCCCCTATCATGCTAATAAAATAGTGCTCCTGCTTACTATTATCATTAATTCTATCTGATAATTCTTTCTGCAGATTTTGTAGCATTTCCTTTTTATTTCGCATTTCTCTTAAATTATTATCAGTTCCTTTAATCTCTTGCTCTAATACCTCCAATCCCCTAATACAAGCATTGTATTTGCTTTCTGTTAAGGTCTGATACTTAATCTCATTATATTTATTATCATATTCTTTTATTTCTTCTTCTTTTTGTATCAGTAGTTTCGTGACTTTATCTATATTAATTTGCTTCTGGTTAAGCAATTCTCTTAAGGAATCCTCGTTTAATAAATGATGGTTAAACATCATGAAAAAGCTTATCTTATTAATCTCATAGACGCAACCTATATTATCACTTGAAATTTTATCTAAGTCTTCTCTTCGAATAATAGGTATTGGAAATGAAGTATAAAAATCAATCTGCCTATCAGCCAACTGCTCTATTCCTCTGTCATTCATAATAATACTATAGGGAAGCATAGGATTTTGTCTGATTAATTCTAGATTGTCCTGCTCAGAACATCCATTTCGCTTCAACCACTCCATACCATATATATAGGACAAATCCATATCATCTAGTAATTGACTAAATTCATTGGGCAACTCTAGAACTTTCCCTGTCTCTAGTTTTTTATATTCCTCTTCCAGCTCTTCCTTTTGTCGTTCTAAGTTTCGTTTTACATTCCCTAGTTCATTCAATTTTCTATCGAAGACATCAGCAATAGTTGACTCTTGGAACACATTCTCTTCCTCTAGTCCAATAAATCTTAGTATCATCTTGCGACTTTCTAATTCTTTCTCAAAACCTCCTAAGAGTTGCTTCTGATGTTCAGACTTAAGCTGTAACTGTCCAAACTGTTTGTTTTCATCCTCAATATCTCTACTACAGGAGGTAATGTTTTCATCCGTTTGCTCTTTTTTTTCTTTTTGCTGAATCAAGCTACTCTGAAGTTTTTGCAACTCCTCTTCTAGCTTAATATCCATTACTTCCAGTGCACCCTCTTCGTATATCCTAAGAATATTTCTTTCAAGCTTTGCCTCATATCGCATATTAAACTCTGATTCATCCTTATCATATGAACTAATCCTAGTATGAGCCTGCCCAAAGCTTCTCTCTAATTCTTGAATCTGCTTTTGTAAATGTTCTTCCTTAGAAGTTGATTTCTTTAGCTCTTGTTGTTTTACGGAATATAAATTATCCTGCTCCTTTAGATATGTCTTATGACTTTGCAACCGTTCCTCATAATAGCATCTAAGGTTATAACCCAACTGATTCCTCTCAGCAAGCAAGTCCTTTTCCTTGTCCTTCATTAATTCCAACTGATTCTCTAGGAGAAACA
>JAAYNY010000034.1 GCA_012520635.1 Clostridiales bacterium
AAGCTATAGCTTACTCTCAGCCTCTCGTTGAAGCTCCCCTTTGTAATTTTTTTATTACTTTTTTATGTTTGTAATTAATTGTATCATAAAAAATATGAAAATCAAGTCAGAAATTACAAATGTTACCTCACAAGTAATTGACATAAGCTGTATTGTGTATTACGATTCAATGTATAAATATAGAAGGACATGTAGAATATTGTAGTTTTGTACGTGTTTAGGAAAAGGCAAAATAGCAAGAGCCTATGGAAAATAAATTTTCAAATAATTGCTAGTTAAAGATGGGAATATATAAGGAGTGGAGATAAAGGTGAAATATAAAATTTTAATGATAATTATTAGCATGGTATTAGTGTTGATTTCCTGTGATAGTAATAGAGAAAATATCAATAACAGTGAGTTAAATAATGAGATATCTACAGATGCAGATGAGGAGCAAAATGAATTAATTGAAGAAAGTAAGATGGAATATGTAGTCAAACCAGTGGAAAAAAATACAGAAGGAAAAAAGACAGAAGAAGATAATGAGACTAGACCAGATGATTCTTTAGAATCTGATCTAGTAATAACTAAGGATGAAATTGACCAATACTTCAACTTTAATTACGACTATCTTAAGGAGAAGAATGGTGATGAATTTTACTGCGGTATGTCAACATTACTGGGATATACACTGGAATTTCCATTTATATCTATAGATGGAGTAAGACTTTATTATGCTAATAATACTGACAACCTATTACCTAGTTATATTAGACTATCAACAGAATATGAAATAGAAGCGTTAAGAGACTATGGTTTTGAGAAGGGGATGTCTTTAAATGACCTTGTCAGAATGGATCCATCCTTGAAAATAGAAGACTACTGGATAGGTTACCAAGATTATTATGATAGTTTTACAGAAATTAAGTTAGATGATTATGTATATTTTTTAGATGCTTCTGATCCCGAAGGTGTAATCTGGGATGTGTACATAAGAAGGGAAGGTAGTAACTTAATTGATGAAGGCTATAAAGATATTTTGAATATGGTTTCTGAACACAGCAATTACAAAGGCTACCCACTTTTTTTAACTGCTGGAAATATAAATAATGATAGTTATGAAGATATAATTATTACTTTTGAAAAAGAATATGATGAGAATAGTGATGATTTTTTTGAAGAGAATAGGATATCAATGATTCTTTTTGGTAGTGAAGAGGGATATATAAAATATGGGGAAGTATTGGGATTGATAACATCATATACTGGGGCTTTTGGACCACCAATTGTATCGACAAGTATAGAGGATGGTATTATCTCCATAAGTCAATATGGTGGTTCCGCTTGGAGGTGGAACATTACATCAAAATATAAGTACAATGAAATTGACGAAAAAATATATTTATTTACAGAAGAAAGTAGCCACTACCATAATGTTAGACCTGTAGAAGATACTCTAAATACAGTTGTTACTAATTTTGAAGAAGGCATAGATATTTTAGATGTATCTACTTTTCAAAACAATGATATACAAGAGTCAGTATCTGAAATAGTAGGTAAATCAACAATTGTATGTCAGAAGCTAAATAGCTCTGATGATATAAAGGATAAGTATGTTAATGAGCTTGTTGAAAAACATATAGATAAGATGAAAGAGAAAATTAGGAAAATGGATGTTGAAGGTGAGTTTGAGATTACACCTTATTATCAAGTGAAAAATGAGAAATTTACTTCATTATGCATATATGCTAATGGTTATTATTATGATTACTCAAAAGAAATTGAGGATGATGAGTACAATGGGTACTTCTATGATAAATTATATGTTAATATTGATTTAGTTAACCTCAAAGAAATGAATTTATTTGATTACTATACAATAGATGAGGTAGCTCAAGCGTTATACGATATACATATGGAGTGGGGCAATGATGATAGCTATTCTATAAGAACTAAGGAAGATATCATAAAGGTTATTGAGAACTCGATTAATAATATTGATGATAATAATAAATTTGCCTATAGTTTCAATGATTTATCAATCAGTCTTATCCTGAGTTTGCAATACAATAATGAA
>JAAYNY010000240.1 GCA_012520635.1 Clostridiales bacterium
AAACAAAAGAGGAATAAGGAGGTTGAAAATAGTTAGGAAATGATTATAATGGTGATGAACATATCTAAGATTATCATCAAGGGGAAACTCTGCCCATTAAAATCCTAAGCTAACTAAACGCAATCTTAAACTCTCACAGTATTGACAGTACCTTTATTAAAGAGTATAATTCCACTAACGTTTATAAAACTTAACATTTCTACTCCCAGTAGACTATTTGATCTTTATTATCTAAAAGTGTTAAAATATTAAAGTATGTGTATGAAAAGGAGTTAATTTATGATTATTGTAATGAAACCAAATGCCAAACAAGAATCTATTAAGCGAATAAAAGAAATTATAGAATTAAAAGGTCTATATGCCCATATATCCGATGGAGACCAAGTTACTATTATCGGTGTGGTTGGTGATAAAGGTAAGCTTATGGATCAGAATCTTGAAATCTATGAGGATGTGGATAAAATCGTCCCTGTTACCGAAAGCTATAAACTTGCCAATAAAAAGTTTCACCCGGAGCCTACTAAAGTAAAGGTGGGAAATGTAACTATTGGCGGTGATACCTTTGTTATAATGTCAGGACCTTGTGCAGTAGAAAGTAAAGAGCAGTTACTTACCACAGCTCATGCTATTAAGAAAGCAGGAGCCCATATTCTTCGTGGAGGTGCCTACAAACCAAGAACATCACCCTATGCATTTCAGGGGCTTGAAGAAGAAGGTCTAACCTACATGAAGGAGGCAAGAGAAGAAACTGGCCTTCCAATAGTTTGTGAAGTTACAAGTCTTGATGCTATAGAAGTAGCAGTAAAATACGTGGATATGCTACAAATCGGTGCAAGAAACATGCAAAACTTCTACCTTCTTAAAGAAGCCGGCAAGACAGGACTACCAGTTCTCTTAAAGCGTGGTTTAGCCGCAACAATTGATGAGTGGCTAAATGCTGCCGAATACATAGTGGCAGAGGGCAATCCTAATGTTGTTCTATGTGAAAGAGGCATACGTACCTTTGAGACTGCTACCAGAAACACTTTGGATATCAGTGCTGTTCCAGTAATAAAAGCAAAGAGCCATCTACCTATTATTATTGACCCTAGCCATGCTACAGGAGTTAGGGATTATGTAAAGCCCCTGGCTCGTGCATCAGTTGCTGTGGGGGCAGATGGACTTATGATAGAAACCCATCCTGACCCATCTAGGGCTTGGAGTGATGGACCACAGTCTTTAACCTTTGATGAATTTGAAGACTTAACATATGAAATTGATCCCCTAATAACATTTATGGGTAAAAATCTATAAAATTAATCAATACTAAAGTGGAGGACCTTATGAAAGATATGGACTTACTATTAAATATAAATAATATTGGCTTTATAGGTTTTGGTTTAATTGGTGGCTCTATTGCTAGGGCAATTAAAGCCACCCATCCAAATACCCTTATACATGCCTATGACTATCACAGTAATCCTCCAAGTAACAATCTACTTAATAGTGATTTAGAGAAAGCCTTATCCGATGGTGTATTAGATTATGTTACAGGGGATCTAACTAAAGGCTTTTCTGACTGTGACATAATATTCCTATGTGCCCCAGTTTTAGCAAATATTTCATATCTGTCCAAACTTAAGCCCATCATAAAACCCTCATGTATCATAACAGATGTGGGAAGTGTAAAGGGCAATATCCATGAAGCTGTTAATCAGCTTCATATGGAGGATATATTTATCGGGGGCCATCCTATGACAGGTTCTGAAAAAACAGGCTATAGCAATTCCTATGCCTTACTACTGGAAAATGCTTATTATATCCTTACTCCGACAGATAAAACCCAAGACAATAAACTTAACCTACTAAAAGGACTTGTAATGGAAATGGGTTCAATTCCCCTTATTCTAGACCCAAGTCAGCATGATGAAATCACTGCTGCCATAAGCCATGTCCCTCATATAATAGCTGCCCAATTGGTAAACCTTATAAGAGAATCTGATGAAATGTCCGACAAAATGAAGCAGCTTGCCGCAGGAGGCTTTAAGGATATCACAAGAATTGCTTCCTCCTCACCAGAAATGTGGCAAAACATTTGCCTTACCAATGCAGATGTAATCAAAAACACTCTAAATCGCTACATACAAGCTCTAATGAGTGTATCCCAAGCACTTACAGATATGGATGGGGATTACTTATATAAAATGTTTGATAGGGCAGGGGAATACCGTAATAGTATCCCCAATAAGTCAACTGGACTTATTCATAGGGTATTTGAAGTCTTTGTGGATATCAAAGATGAAACCGGTGCTATTGCCACCATTGCCACCTTATTTGCTAACAATCATATTAGTATTAAGAATATTGGTATTATCCATAA
>JAAYNY010000241.1 GCA_012520635.1 Clostridiales bacterium
ATCAATGAAAGCCCTCAAAGCCTTTTCTGAATCTTTTTTTGAAAACTCTGTTTTTTCTGCAATTGCTGCAACTAATTCTGCTTTGTTCATGGATTCGCTCCTCCTCTAAAGTGTATTATATTATATTTAAAATAATCAAAAGATTATTTTAGCTCCGCCACAAATTTTCTTGCTCTGTGGAGGTTATAGCATATAGATTACTGTCCTTCCCAATCCTAGGGTCGATAACATCTATAAATCTATTTATAAACTTATTAGTGGCATTTGTCAAGGAATTTTCTGCATTTATCTGTAAAAGCAGCGATAATTTTATCATATTGAGCATTACAGAGCCAAATTTATCAAAAACCCGAAGATTTTCGCCTAAATCTATAGCTTCCCTAAGCCCCTTAAGGTTTTCATAAATGTCATTAAAAGCCATATCACTACTGCCAAGTTCTAATCCTAAATCCACTGCTTTCTTTTGAATCTTAGCTGATCTTATATTAGCAGGAAGTGCCTTAGGTATACTATCAAGTTCTTGTTCAGGACTATATGTTCCTTTTTCCTTACTCTTTATATCCTCCCAGTTATCCAACACTTCTTCCGTGGATTTTACCTCTAAATCGCCAAACACATGAGGATGTCTACGAATCATCTTCTTACTTACTTCACTAATAACTTCTTCTATTGTAAATTTTTCATTTTCTTCCGCTATGACACTATGCATTACCACTTGAAGTAGAACATCTCCAAGCTCTTCACAGAGATTATTAGTGTCTTTATTATTAATAGCTTCAAGGACTTCATAACATTCCTCTATTAAGCATTGCTTTAAACTTTCATGAGTCTGCTCTCTATCCCAAGGACATCCATCTTTACTTCTTAATTTTCTTATTATATCAACAAACTCATCAAAGCTATAAGTCTTGTCCATTATCTTCTCCTTAATGGTTATTAATACTTACATACCATATTATAACAGAAAACCTATATAAGACAACAAAAAGAAGACATGCGATAAGTCCTATGTCTTCTTATATGCTTAACTTATTATTAATCTATTGTTCCATCTGCTTTCCTAGAAATGAAGCTGCTGTACTAGCTAATTTTACTTCTGTTTCTCCAAATTTAACTTTAGGATCCTTAGTAAGTATTATAACTGATCCAATAGCATCTCCTTCACTTATTATGGGGCTGATAACTTGATAGGTAAACTCATTGTCATCATCATTAGAAATCTTTATAAAATTTTTATCCTCTTTGGATGCTAGAACGTTTTCCCTTTCATTAATCAAATCTTCCAAATCACGGCTAATTCCCTTTAATAACAAATCCTTTTTTATAGATCCTGCTGCCGCTATGAATTGATCCTTATCTGTAATTGCTATAATATTGTCGGTGGTTTGATTTAATGAATCAGCATATTGTTTTGCAAATTGACCCAACTCACCAATTGGTGAATATTTTTTTAATATAATTTCCCCTTCTCTGTCTGTAAATATCTCTAATGGGTCTCCTTCTCTAATTCGTAATGTACGTCTGATTTCCTTGGGAACAACTACTCGACCTAAATCATCTATTCTTCTTACAATACCCGTAGCTTTCATATATAATCTTCCTCCATTTTATGTTTAATTGTTTAAAGTTCAGTAGAGCTATTAACGATATATTAATATTGTTTGTAAATTGGGAAAGTTTATACATTTAACAGCTATATTTTATATTTTTGTAATTAATAACAAAATTTTTATCTAAAACCTGCATCTTCTCTCATGTTTTCAAAAACATTAAGAATATCAAGAATTCCAAATCCCCAATCTCTATTAGGATAAGTGAGATTTGGTCTTCTTTTTGCTCCACGAATCAAGTGATTTTTGATGGATGATGTATCCATACCAGGATTATTTCCAAGTACAGTACCCCATTCAAACATTAAGGCTGCAACCCCAGCCGTATGTGCAGCTGAGACTGAAGTTCCATTAAACAAAGCAAAAGAATGATCCAGTGTAGGTGCCAGATAGTTCACCCCCGGCGCCGCTAATTCAGGCTTAATTACATTATCTCTGGTATAGCCTCTGCTACTATTTACATACAAGTTATTATTAACTGGATTATATGTGGTAACTGTAATGGGGATAAGGGAAGTGCCTGGAGATAATATTGTGGTATATATATTTGGCTGAATAAAATATGTGTTTCTAGATATAAAGTCTCCCATGGGAAGCCATATATTAAATCCTGTAGCCAGATCCCCTTGACCATATACATTGAACCTCCATATCCCAGCTGTAGCATTTTTAAAACGAATAAGGATAAGTTGATCTCCTGTCTGAGATTCGATTGTCTGGTAGGTTATATATATAACGGTACTTTCAAAGATAAAAGAAACCACCCGATTTACCACTATCCCTGCAGGTATCCTTGGTATATATTCTCCACTAGGGGAAAGTATATCAATAGAGTATATTCCTGGGCGATTACCCCATAACTCCATAGAAAACCCTCTATCCCCCTCGCCTACGTTAAGTTCTACCGTATTACTGCCAATATCAGGGTCTATAGTGCCATAATAGTGCCTACCAAGATTTCCTTCATTTCCTGCAGATACTATAATTGCAGTATTAGGCTGGTCACCCATTCTATTCATAAATGCATTAAGAAGTGTACGGCCCGAATGGGCTCCCTGAGAACTTCCAAGTCCTAAGCATATGACTATAGGCCTATTAAACTCCCTTGAAACCGCACTACAGTATTGGATTGCCCAGATGATATGATTTTCTTGAAAACAGACAACGTTTTCCGGTATAAAGA
Organism: Clostridiales bacterium; assembly: GCA_012520635.1. Taxonomy (GTDB): domain Bacteria; phylum Bacillota; class Clostridia; order Lachnospirales; family Lachnospiraceae; genus Mobilitalea. The sequence continues at coordinate 2,794 of JAAYNY010000241.1, forward strand.
AAAAATCACGAATAGGTTTCTTTGCCTGTCTAAGCTTAACTACAACAAGTTCTGCATCCGGTGCCACTCCATAAAACCCTTCCACTGGTACATCATTGCCTGCCGCTATTCCTGCCATCATAGTACCATGACCATTTTCATCTATACTTGGAACAATTTGCATTGGATTATCCGATCTTAATGCTTCATTTATCTCTTCCCTTGAATAAATAGTGCCAAAGCCAATACCTTCTGGGGATGGACCTGTATTGATGGACTGATCCCATATAGAAAGAATTTTTGTAGAACCATCACTCTTAAAAAACAAAGGGTTTGTATAATCAATTCCTGTATCAATTGTAGCTATGATCACCCCTTCACCGGTCAGGTTAAATACAGGATTCTCCCTAACCTCAAATACTCGGCTAGCTTCAAGGCTTACCTCATCAGTTAAGCCAAACACCGAAGGTATCTCAGCATATCTTATGTCATAATACTTTTCCAAAAAAAGAGCTAGAGGAATATGGAGAATTGCAAGGATATCATTAATCACTTGGATAGTAGCTCCCTCAAACATGTCAAGTATTTGTGGATAAGCCCTATATTCAATAATTAGGTCAATATACTCATCAGATATAATTCTTTCTCTATCCTCTCCATTCATAGAACTCTCCTTTCCATATATTCTTTAGATACTTATGTTGTAAAGCCTCCACGAAGGGCATCAAATACGTTAAATATATTAAGTATCCCATAACCCCAATCTCTATTAGGATATATAAGATCTACATCCCTTCTGGCACCTCTAATAATTAAATTCTTAATTTCTACAGTGCTCATAGCAGGAAGACGTTGCTGCACTATACCCCATTCAAATAAAAGCGCAACAATTCCTGTGGTATGTGCAGCGGACACACTGGTTCCTGTGAAGGTAGTAAAACCTCCTGCTAGGGTAGGACCCACCACATTAACACCAGGAGCTGCCACATCAGGCTTTACCCTATCAATCCTTGTAAAACCTCTGCTAGCATTGAGATACAGGCTGTCATCGGCATCATTATAGGCCGTTACTGTAATTGGAAGTTCAGTATTACCAAGAGTTAGTATAGTAGTATAGATGTCTGAGCGTATGAAATAAGTATTACTTGAGATAAAGTTCTCCATAGGAAGCCATATATTAAATCCTCGGTTAAGCCCCCCTCTTTCATACACATTAAAACGCCAGATTCCAGCTGTAGGCTTATCAAACCGAAGTAATATAAGCTGCTCTCCGCTTTGAGCCTCTACCATCTGATAATCCACATAAATAATGGTTTCCTCAAATATAAAGCTGATTACTCTATGTTGATCCCTTCCTGCCGAAATCCTTGGAATATATTCTCCTGTGGGGGATAGAATATCTATAGCATATATATCCGGTGCGTTACCCCATAACTCCATGCTAAATCCCTCTTCATTCTCTCCTACATTAAGCTCTACCGTATCATAGCCCGTGGTAGGATTAGCAACTCCACTATAGTGCCGCCTTCCATTACCTTCATTTCCAGCAGCTACTACAACAGCATTTCCAGGAAGTCCTGCTATTCCCGACAGGTAAGTGCTCAAAGTTCCCAACCCATCATGAGCCCCTTGGGAGCTTCCTAAGGCCATACATATTACTACAGGCTGGTTTAAGGCAATACCTTTTTCATATAGGTATTCTATTCCCCGAAATATATCTGTTTCTTGATAACATACTGCATCCCTAGGGATAAAAAAGAAATCCTTTAAAGACCTCTTGGCCTGCTTAAGTTTTACAACCAAATATTCTGCATCTGTTGCAATCCCATAAAACCCACTTTCTGGAACCACATTCCCCCCTGCAATTCCTGCCACCATTGTCCCATGGCCATCTTCATCAGTACTAGGTACCACTGATAAGGGGTCATCACTTTGTAAAGCCTCATTAATCTGAAGGTTGGTATATTCAGTGCCATATAGCATACCTTCTGGTGGATTATCACTTTCTATGGTTTGATCCCATATGGCCCTTATCCTTGTTGTTTTGTCTGCATATTGAAAAATGGGGTTGGTATAGTCAACCCCTGTATCAATTATACCAATTAAAACCCCCTGCCCTCTTAGATTAAATACAGGAATGTTTCTTAACTGATTAACCCCTGAAGCCTCCAGACTTGATTGGCTTATAACCCCAAAGCAGGTAGGTATAACAGAATATCCAAATCTATATATTATGTCCTGAGTAATAAAACTAACTGGTACATGGACAAAGGCAAATTGACCGTTAAGAATTTGAACTGTAGAGTCAGGAAATTGATCAAATACCCTTACGTCTCCATTATATTCAATAATTAAATCCGCATAATCCTCACTTATGATTCTCCTTCTGTCTTCAGGAATCATTAATAACACCTCATCTTCACATCTATAATATATATATTGTTGAAATATTAAAGTATGTACATTTCATCACATCAAATTCCTTAATAAGTCTTTACCAATGGATAAAACCCTTCTCCTTTAAAAGAAAACAGGTATGTAGAAATAAGTTATTTCTACATACCTGTTTTTTATATTAATCCTATATAAACTATTCCATTCTTAAGCATTAAACATAACCTTTTCATTATTAAAGGCTCTTGTTATTAATACCGTTATCAGTGAAGCTAGAATAGCCAATGAACCCACAGCTACACCAAATTGCGGCATGGTAAGCTCTCCAACAAGCAAATTCTGTAATGATATTGCTGCATTATAAACTGGAATTGCATAAAACTCTAATCCTCTTTCTGATCCACTTGAGAACATAGTCAACACACCACCAAGCATAACTATTATATATAATGGGGTGACGTAAGTACCCGCTTCTTTTTGAGTTCTTGCAAAAGTTGCCACTAAGACAACCAGTGATACATAAAAGTAAACTAGCGCTATCAGCAGAACTAATAACTGTATGATTTGAAGGGGAGTAAAAGTCATGCTGGCTATTTCCCCCATAGCACCTCCTGACAGATTGCGTATACCAATAACTACCGCTATAGCATATATAACTGCAGATAAGCTTGTTAACATTCCAAGAGAGATCATTTTACCAAATACTATCTCACTTCTTTTTATAGGTGAAAGCAACATACTTGCTATAGTGCCTCTTTCTTTCTCACCGGTAATGGCATCCATACCTAGAGCCATTGCACCTTGAAATAACATTATATTAATCAGGAATGGTAGAAGCATTGATAAGGACTTACCGCTGGCTTTACCCTCATCAACAATCACTCCTGCCTCTGGATCCCTATCTATATGAAATACCTGAAGCTGTTCAGTATTACCAAACCTTTCTGTTAGCAAATAATGATGATAAGTATTTAATACTATACCATTAAAATTACTTCTTGCTACACCAGAATAATCCTCTGAAGGATTATAGAATGTTCTAACTTCTGGTATGGCATCTCCTAAACTACTATAACTTCCTATAGTCTCTTTAAAGCCTTCATCAAATACCACTAACAACTCCACATCACCTATTAATATATCATCCTTAATTGAATCAATAGAGTCTTGTGAATTTATATATGTAATATTGGCTTGATAATCCAACTCTTTTATTACATCTTCAAAGTCTTCAGGTGCATTCTGTATATATACTGTAGGAACATGGGTTTCAATATCTTCTTCCAGATTAGATATAAGTCCACCCATGACACTATACATAACCATAATAAGAACACCGGGAAGAATAAACAAACTAACAATCATTTTCTTATCAGTAAAAATTCTAGTTAATTCTTTTTTAATTATATGCTTTGTACCATCCATTCTTATTCTTCCTCCTTGTTATGTATTTTGTATAACTCGAAAAATGCATCCTCAAGGTCTCTTGTCCCTGTTCTGTTTAAAATTTCCTCTAATGATCCCTCTGATACCTTTGAACCATTAATAATAATTCCTATTTTATCACAAAGTTTCTCCGCCTCTGTCATAATATGAGTAGATATAATAACAGTCTTACCTTGCTCTTTAAGGAGCTTTAAATAATCTGTAACATTTCTTGCAGTAACAATATCAAGACCGTTAGTAGGTTCATCAAATATAATCACCTCAGGATCATGTACAAGGCTAACTGCTATGGAAGCCTTCTGCTTCATACCTGTTGAAAGCTCTTCTATTTTCTTATCCTGAAAATCAGTTATTTCAAAGTAGGAGAATAACTTCTCTCTCCTTTCCTCTATCAGCTTATCATCAACCTTATGAAGTTTCCCAAAAAATTCAAACATGTACTTTGGAGAAAACTGTGGATCTAGTTTGATTTCATTTGTTAAAAATCCGATTTTCTTTCTTACTTTTTCAGATTCCTTTACAGTATCAAATCCACTGACTACAATATTACCTTCAGTAGGTTTTAATAATGTGGCAATACAACGAAGAGCTGTTGTCTTACCTGCTCCATTTGGGCCAAGAAGTCCATATATTTCACCAGGTTTTGCAACTAAACTCAAATTATCTACAGCCCTTTTTAAATCCTTCTTAGTCTTTTGTTCAATCATCTGCTTCTTTGTTAGTTTGTAGATCTTCGTTAATTCATTAATCTGTATCATTTCATCCCACCAATCCTTAAATTTTGTAACTTTATCCCAATTATATAATATACATAAAAATTAGACAAGAATATTATACTATAATATTCTTATAAATATCTTTAAAAAAAGATTAAAATATGATTAAGCTTAACATACTAGATTAGGCTTTCATCCAAAACAATTGTAAATGGTCCGTCATTTACCAGTGAAACTTTCATATCAGCCCCAAACTGGCCAGTCTCTACCTTGCCTATACGTTCTTTTATTTGCTGGGCAAAATATTCATATAATTCTTCTGCCAATTTAGCATCCCCTGCCTTTATAAAATCCGGTCTATTTCCCTTCTTACATTCAGCATATAGGGTGAACTGGGATACAAGGAGAATTTCTCCGCCCACATCTAAAAGAGAGAGATTTGTCTTACCATTCTCATCAGCAAATATCCTTAATTTTAATATCTTATCAATATATTTATCCGCTATTTGCTTATTATCCTCTTTACCTACTCCAAGGAGTATCAAGAAACCCTTACCAATACTAGCTATGGATTTTCCTTCTACCTCTACACCTGCTTCCAATACCCTTTGTATTACAACTTTCATAATCTATCCTTTCATATCAAAAATAACTTACATAAGATCTTCCTAAGAATATTAGCGGCTAATTATATCCTTCAAAAATGAATTTCCTGCAACTTGACCTTCAAGATCAAAGTAATCCATAACTGTAGCTGCTATATCTGCAAATGTATCCCTTGTTCCCAGGTTATTATTCTTCTTAATATGCTTTCCATATGCAACCATAGGAACATATTCTCTTGAATGATC
>JAAYNY010000035.1 GCA_012520635.1 Clostridiales bacterium
TACCATATCTATAGATTTTATCTATAGGTGCTGGTGATAAGGAGGAATAGAAAATGGCAAGAGTTAAAGGCGGATTAAACGCTAGAAAAAGACATAATAAAGTATTAAAGCTGGCAAAGGGTTATAGAGGTGCCAGATCAAAACAATATAGAGTTGCTAAGCAATCAGTAATGAGAGCATTAAATTCATCTTTTGCAGGTAGAAAACAACGTAAGAGAGAAATGAGATCCTTATGGATTGTAAGAATTAATGCTGCTGCAAGAATCAATGGCTTATCTTATAGCAGACTGATGCACGGCTTAAAGTTAGCTAATGTTGATATTAACAGAAAGATGCTTTCTGATATGGCAATTAATGATGCTGATGGCTTTAAGGCACTAGCTGAGGTTGCTAAGTCAAAATTAGCATAATAAAAATATATATAAACTTTATAAGGTTGTATACATCTTACTAGGACCTACTAGTGGTTTGTGAAGATGTGTACAGCCTTTTTTGTGTGAAAGATTAAAAACAGATTAAGATTTATATCAAACGCTATTAATAGAAATAACTTACTTGCATATAAGAGTTTCATAGATTATTATAAAAGCATAAATTGTTAATATTTTGCTTATAACCTACATATTAAAGTTGTACTTTTGCTCAAGTTAGCGGTTATAATCAATGGAATGGAGGAGTTGGAATGAGAAACAAACTGGCTAATGTAGTATGGGGAATAGTTCTTGTTGTTCTAGGAGTGGGGATTGCCGGAGATGTAATGGGACTTTGGTATTTTACCGTGTTTTTCCCAGGCTGGTGGACAATGTTCATTATTATTCCATGCTTATTAAGTATTATTCGTAGCGGTATAAGTGTAGGAGCTACAAGTGGATTGATAATTGGAGGCATGCTTTTCGCATCAGAATATGTAAGAATTGATATTGATATGTGGAGATTGATTGTACCTGTAATATTGATTGTTATTGGCCTTAAGATTATATTTCAAGGAGCAACAAGAAAAACTGTAAAAGTAGAAAGTAATGTTTTTACAGAAGGAGGTCCACAAGGACAAAACTTCGGGCAGACGGAATTCACATATACTAATCGACAGGAATACAGTTCAGTATTTGCTAGTAATAATATTAAGATAACAGAACATTTTGTAGGAACCAACTTGAATGCTATATTTGGCTCTGTGGTAATAGACCTTAGGGATGCACAGATAAGCAGTGATGTAGAGATTTCAGCTACAGCTGTCTTTGGTGGTATTGATATATATATTCCCAAGGGTGTTAATCTTAAGATAAATAATATTCCTATCTTTGGGGGAGTAAGCAATAAGAGTAATAATAGTCCTGAACCAGGTGCATATACTATTTACCTTAACTCTACCACAATGTTTGGGGGGATTGATGTTAAATGAATACATTTCAAAAAGTAATAAAATATGCAGCAATTACCTTTGCAATAATCCTAACATTGGGTATTCTATCAGGGATTGTGGGAGTGATTGCCACGGTAGTAGCTGTCATTGATGGAGGGAACAGGGAAACTATAGACTTTAGTGAAGATTTTATTGGTGTAGAACAGCTAGATATTAATAGTAAATATGGCAAATTAGTAATAAAACCTGGGGACCAATTTAGGGTTGAAGGGACTAATGTATCAGACCGGTTCACAGCCAAGGTAAGCAATGGAAGACTTATGGTTGATGACTCAGATCGTAGATTTTTATGGTTTTCTTTTGGTAAATCCATCAATAGAAGTTCTAGCATAACTATCTATGTTCCTGAGAATTTTAATGCTAAGCGAATAGAAATTAATAGTGGGGTTGGTGAAGTAATTTTAGAGAACCTATCTACAGATAGATTGATTATTAATGCTGGTGTTGGAGAAATAAGAGGCAAGAACATCTTAGCAAAATCTGTAAAAGCCGGCGGAGGAGTGGGAGGTATGAAATTTACTGATGTCAACTTCCAGAATGTTGATTGCGATGGTGGAGTAGGTAGTGTACAATTTGATGGAATAATTACGGGAAAATCAAAATTTGATTGTGGACTAGGGGGTCTTGAAGTCAATATAAAAGGGTCTAGGGAAGATTATAGCCTAGATATAGATTTTGGTATAGGAAGTGTAAGAATTAATGGTGATAAGGTATCATCAGACTATAAAGATAATTATAAGTCTGATAATAGGATAGATATAGATGGTGGCGTAGGGGAAGTAAAAATTAATTTTTATGATTAATTACTATTAAAGTAGGATATTCCTTGCAATCTATGGTTATAAATATTAAAATAATAATAAAAAGAGACGTTATAATTAATAAATAAAACGTCTCTTTTTGATAATATAATCATCTAAGGAGCTTGCAATGAATAAAAAAAGTGTATTGGGACTTATATTATTTTCATGTGTAGTTATAGCTAGTATGTTCTTAGGAACCATGATTATGATCAGACAAGGTTCACAGTTGGATTATAATCAAAATCAAGAAGAAGCTACACGGGAAGAGATACATTTAGACCAGACTGATAAAGATAATCCCGATAATAAACCTACAGGGCTTGCAAATGAAGAAAAATTGCTGGGAGCTGATAGCTCAGATGTAGATACAGTCTCAGATACAGAAGAATTAGCATTTAATGATTTGGATACTACAAAAGAACCTAGCCCCCAACCTACAGAGCCACCCTCTGATGAGCTTCCTGCAAATCAAGATGGTTCACCTGAAGATGATATTGATGAAAATGAATCTGAAGATGGAGTAGATGATAGTGTTACAGATTCTTTTAATGCTAACCCTGATGATTTATCAGATGATAATCAGGAGGATTCTCAGACAGAGGATGCCTTAAGTGATAATCTTGTAAGGCTACCAGACATGCAATTAATATATAATTGCAATGATGTTGATTATATGAAATATGTTCCTGAAATGATATATGATAGTAAGATTGAGGTAGCACTAGATATAACAAATCCTGATATTGATATAGAAGCAAGATCCGCAATATTATTTGACCTAGAGACAAGAAGGGTTCTTTATTACAAAGATCCAATAGTAGCAGTGTTTCCTGCCAGTACGGCAAAACTTCTTACTGCACTTGTAACCCTTGATTTGTGCATGGAGGAAGAAGAAGTGGTGGTAGGAGATGAACTAGACCTGGTTGCTAGTGATTCTACTTTAGCAGGGCTTCGAAAAGGACAAGTTCTATCCATAAGAAACCTGATTGAGGGCATGCTAGTACCCTCTGGAAATGATGCGGCTTATGTGATAGCTGCTTATGTAGGTAGAAAATCTCTAAATGATGATAATGCTGGTCTTGATTTGGCACTGCCTGAGTTTATTAGATTAATGAATAAAAAAGCCCAGAGCCTTGGAACCATTAACTCCTGTTTTAAGACTCCAGATGGATATGATGCCATAGGGCAATACACAACAGCATATGATATGGGCATGATTGGGATGGCCGCAGCTGAAAATGAAACCATTCGTCAGGTATGCAACAAAACAAGTGCAAGGAATATTTTTGTAGATGGTAAGGATGTAACATGGTATACGACTAATTCCTTGATAAAGAAAAACAGTGGTAATTATTATTCAAATTGCATTGGATTAAAGACAGGAACAAGTGAAATGTCAGGAAGGTGCTTGATTTCCCTAGGTAAGAAGGATGGAAGAGAAGTTATTAGCGTAATCATGGATTCTAATTCAAGTGGAAGATGGAGTGATTCAATTAAACTGCTAAATTATGGACTGGGATTATAATAAAAGAATAAAGATACTTAGAGATAGATAAGAAGAGAATTTTGGAGGTAGTGTTATATGAACTGGAAGAATGTGGATAAAGAGGAAGATTTATCCCAGGGGCAATTATTAGAAATAGCTAACCAGAATAGGATTATAAATAAAAAGATCATAAGTTATTCGGGATTATGTCTTTCTATTATGGCTATTGTGATTTTTTTGGTACAAACCGGTGTAGATTATTTGTCCTATATGTATTTTAGGGAATTCTATAAATCTAGTTGGTATACTATTACAGTAGTTGCGATTGGTGTGGCAGGTGTTGGCCTGCCTTTATTTGCACTGCTAATGAAGAGATTACCTAACTCTGATCGTGGAGAGGTAAAAAGAATATCATTTGCAAAGTTTATAATGATCTTTTTTATCTGTGCTGCTGCTATGTACATATCTAATTTTATAACTGTAATTATTAATTTTATTATAGGTGGAATTAGGGGAGAATTGATAGGTAATCCTGTAGAGGAACTTGTAGTTAATAGCAATATGTGGCTTAACATACTATATGTCAGTATATTAGGACCTTTGGTTGAGGAAATAATTTTTAGAAAGATACTACTGGACAAGGTAAAAAGATTTGGTGACTTGCCTGCAATATTATTTACAGGCATAGCCTTTGGATTGTTTCATATGAATCTATCACAATTCTTTTATGCTACGGTTTTGGGAGTGATTTTTGCCTATATCACTATTCGAACTAACACAGTCTTATATTCCGTAATACTACATATGATGGTTAACTTTATGGGTGGAGCCATGCCATTATTATTGTTATTATTAGATGGAGATTTTACTGGCTTGGGGATATTGGTGTTATGGGTGTTAGTAGCTATGACAATAGGCGGAGTCTTTATTGTTATAAACATAAAAAAAGTTAAACTTAATAAACCAAGAGTTCCCTTACTTAAGGTATGGGATTATATTCTTAATCCAGGGTCATTGTTATTTTTATTTATCTGTATAGGAATGATAGGCTTAAGTTTGTTATGATGCATGGACAGCTGTTCCTGAGGCTGTGACCATTAGCATGCCGTTATTAGCGCCAAGAACTTCATAATCAATATCAACACCTACTACGGCGTTAGCACCTAAGCTAGCTGCTCGGCTTTTCATTTCTTGTATAGCCTCTTGTCTGGCATTAATTAATTCGTCTTCATAGGTGCGGGATCTTCCACCAAAGAAGTTAGATAAACCGGCGGAAAAGTCTTTAATAAAATCAACGCCAGATATTACTTCTCCAAATACTATGCCATAATAAGTATCAATTTGCTTGCCTTCAACAGAAGGAGTGGTTGTAATAATCATAAAAGTATCTTCCTTTCTAGAGCAATGGCTCCTTATCTTGTAATACAAAAATAATATAATGAATGTAATATGATGTCAATACTTGGTATGATATTCTAAGGGAATATTAATATATGCATTTACTATTATAATATATCACATGGTAAATATTCTTATATCAGGGTATGATATAAGAGTAATATTTAGAAGTTTAAAGTATCCAGATAAGTGTTAGATAGAGAAAGGAGAAGGAGATAATTATGAATAACTTTACATTTTATAGCCCCACTTATTTTGTGTTTGGAAAAGGTTCAGAGAACAATGTAGGACATTATGTTAAAAGATTTGGTGGTAGTAAGGTTCTTATCCATTATGGAGGAGGATCTGTTATAAGATCAGGCCTTCTTGATAGGGTAAAAGAATCTTTGAAGAAGGAAGATATCCAGTTTGTAGAGCTTGGTGGTGTAATGCCCAATCCAAGGAGTGGCCTTGTATATGAAGGAATTGATCTCTGTAAGAAGGAAGCTGTGGACTTTATACTGGCTGTAGGTGGAGGAAGTACTATAGATTCAGCAAAAGCAATAGCAGCAGGTGTAAAATATGAGGGGGACTTCTGGGACTTCTATGAAGGAAAACCCATAACAGAGGCTCTACCTGTTGGAACGGTACTTACTATAGCGGCAGCAGGAAGTGAAGGTTCTGGTGATTCTGTTATAACTAAGGAAGAAGGAATGTTAAAGAGAGGTGCTAGTGGTGAAGCAATTAGGCCAGTGTTCTCTGTCCTAAATCCTGAGCTTACCCAGACCCTACCTGCATATCAGACAGCTTGCGGAGCAACTGATATAATAGCCCATGTATTTGAAAGATATTTTACTAATACTAAAGAAGTTGAGGTAACTGATAGGTTATGTGAGGCAGTGCTTCTTACCATGATTAAAGAAGTGCCAAGAGTAATAGAAGATCCTAACAACTATGAAGCCAGGGCAAACATAATGTGGGCAGGAATGATAGCACATAATAATGTTGTTGGGGTAGGTAGAGATCAAGATTGGTCAAGTCATGGAATAGAACATGAACTATCTGCACTTTATGATGTTGCACACGGTGCAGGTCTTGCAGTGGTATTCCCAGCTTGGATGACCTTTGTTATGAAACATGATGTAAATCGCTTTGCACAGCTTGCAGTTCGTGTATGGGGCTGTGAGATGAATTTTGCAAACCCAGAAGAAACGGCTAAGGAAGGAATTCATAGATTCAAGCAGTTCTTAAGTTCAATAGGTATGCCAATATCATTTGAAGAACTAGGTGCAAAGGAAGAAGATATACCATTTATGGTAGAAAAGCTTGGTCTTGGAGTATGGGTTGTGGTTATATCATCAGTAACCGGTCCACTAGAACAA
>JAAYNY010000242.1 GCA_012520635.1 Clostridiales bacterium
ATTAGAAGAACCACTTACTGTGTATAACTTTGAAGTAGAAGATTATCATTCTTACTTTGTTGGTGAGTTTGGGGTATTGGTACATAATAGTTATGATGCGGCTGGGGAGGCTGGTAAGGGAGGCTCTCAGGCTGGAAAATATGATAAAGCTAGTCTATGGGAACGTTTAACTACAAAAAAGACTAATGTTGATAATTTAAGCCCAAATCCACTTGATGAATTTAGCAACCCTAAAATTGGACCATCGGATTCGGCTGTTTCTAAGTATATGAAGGAAATAGGGACAACTGGTAAGATATCAGAACCAATAACCGTACAAAAATTAACAAGTGGGGGATATGAAATTGTCAATGGTCATCATAGATGGCTTGCGGCTATCAAAACTGGATTAAAACAAGTTCCAATTAAAATAAAAAATTATAATAATTAGTAGGTGATATAATGGGGATGGAAAGCTTTTTTGTATCGGTATTATCAAGTAAAATGTCAATAATATATAATGATACTAGAGAAATTGTTGGGAATGATGAGCGTTTTAATCTAAATTGGTATGAGGTGCTAAAAAAAGACTTTTACTTAAACATGATGGATGATTATATATTAGTTAATAATCTTATAGAATTTCATTATGAAAAAACACAGCAAGGAGGAACATATATTTCTCTTGTGGGTTGTTTGTCTTGCTTTGAAAAAGCTTCATATGAAATGAACAAAATCATAGAAAAGATATCAAGCGTTATTCTGGACATACCAAATATTTTTGTTTTTGGAAACATATATCCATATGATAGTAAAAGCTTTATACCAGTATTAAAATCTGATTACGGAGAAAAAAAGAAAGCATTTGATTCAATGTATCGTGAAAAGATTACCATATGTCCAAGCAGATTTTATGAGATGTATAAGCGGAATAGTAGTATAATTTCAAAGATTAAGAGGTGTTTTATAAAAGGAAGCTAAATATATTGATAAGTTTTTTAAAAATAAGATAAAGCATCTTTATTGTAGAAAACTATTATTAGTACAGACCAACTACGAAAGCAGTTGGTCTGTGCCATAATAAAGTATTAGCCGTAATGCCAGGGAGGCAGAGACTAATCATCCTGCGTTCACACAGCCAATTCAGAATATCGGTAATGTATCAGAAGATAAGGGTATTGAAAACAAGAAACTGCTTGGTTCCGAATACATCATACAAGCTAAACTATATGAATATGATGTATTCCAAAAAACTACTAAGATAACCAAAGTAACAAAATCATCAAAGGATAGTGTTGTTAAGCAAATTATAAGAACCATATTTATTCTCATTATTAGCATGCGTTAATGGTATTTCATAGATTGAATTTCACATTATTTCAACCTGTTTTAGTACATTATTTTATGCTAAATGATTATGGTGCAGATTATTTTAGTCAAAGAAAAAAGCAGGTTTTCCTGTCATTTTCTATAATCTTATATAATTGCTTAGAGTTACGAGTGCATCCACAACGCTTATAGCGTCCACCATTGATAGCTCTGGATAAGTATTGCTTAGTATTTCTAGATTCCAAAAGCTATCGTTTAGAGCCGAAATTTCTGTCCCTATTCCCCAGTTGGGGATGCAGAGATAGTTGCCGTATTTATGGCGACCAAAGATGATATGAAAGGAGCTCATTCTTGCGGATACCTCAGCTTCATAATAATCCGATTGGTGAAGAAGCTTGATATGTCCTACCCATTGTATAACTTTGAAGTAGAAGATTTTCATTCTTACTTTGTTGGTGAGTTTGGGGTATTGGTTCATAATAGCTATGAAGCGGCTGGGGATTCTGGTAATGGAGGCTCTGAGGCTACTAAGGGAGCGGGTAAGACAGTAGATGATATTATTAATGGTGCGACTGAAACAACAAACAAAAAAGGTGTTGCAAGAAATTTCGAAAAGTCAGGAGGATTTGAACAAACTTTAAATGATTTTGAAAATCTCAATCCAACAAACGTAGATGATATACAAACGAAATATGGATCTGGTAAGGTTGGCACACTAAGTGACGGATCAAGAGTTGTAGCAAGACAAGGAAGTAAAACTGATGGTGCAACATTAGAAATAACTGTGTCTAATCGTAAAGTATATAAAATAAGATATTAGTATTGGAGGTAATAATGGAAAGCTGGGAAGAGATCAATAAAAATACTATACCAGTAGGAAAGTATTGTGCATTTGTAAATAACGGCGAAGAATCAGGTTTAATAATCAGGCTTGAAAGCAATGAATTCTTTGTGAATATAAATTTTGGAGTAGTATCAGCTTTCAGAATGCTTGATGAAGGAATAATTTTAGGTGAATTATTTGATGAAGATGAAATTATAAAATATAAAAGTGATAATTTCTCTAATATTATTTATAAGGTTCAAAATGGTGAATTTGGAGACTTTATAAAGAAGATGTGTACTGAATTATATGATTATTTGGATTTAAAACATTTTGTTATTATTACTATGAACTATATAGTAGAAGTGATATCTATGTGGGAACCAACAATAGAAGTAATAAAAAAATAGAAATATATAAGTCCTTAAAAACTGACAAGTGAAATTTTAACATCTCCAACTAAGATTATATGGTTGGAGATATTTTGAATTTCGTATAAAGAGGGAGCGAGTGAGACTGAAAAGGGGTTCAATACATTTAATGATGCTAAGAAAAAGAAAATTACCAGGAGAAAGCGGAGGTCACCATCCACATGGTTTGGCACTTGGTGGTCCAACTGGACAAAAACTAACACAAACGGGAGAAACATTGTTTAACAAAAATCCTATGCATAGTAAAGTTACAGGGTTACAAAGGAAAATTATTAACAATATTAAGAAGAAGCTATAGGAGGGATTTTTAGTGATTGATGATTTTGTAAATTGGTTAAGAAATAATCGTTGGAGTGTTAATGAATACGTAAATAGATTAAATTTAGAGGTTATAAAAAATATTTATCTAGATATGATTTCGTTGATACAACTTATTTAGAATTTATATCTATTATTAAAAG
>JAAYNY010000036.1 GCA_012520635.1 Clostridiales bacterium
AATCTAATTCTTGCCTAGAAAGAGTCAGTTTTACCGCAGAGGCAACGATGTATTAAGTGTTTATCTATTAAAGGTTTCTTTAAATTCTAAATTCATAAATCCAATCATTCCTTTATCATAAATATATCCTTAGGTTAATCAACTACAATATCAAGTTTTTTCACCATTTGTTTAAAATCCTTTATTGCCTGCTCTCTTGTTTTATTACCTACTGTATACTCATTTACCTGTTCAAGCCAGTAGGAATTAATTGTCTCATCATAATGGGTCCGATTCTTACCATTTGCAAGCTTTGCAGCTAGGTAAAATTCTTCGAACATATCTTGGTGACCTAAAAACTCCAGTGTTCCCTCTGAGTTCTTCATAACAGTACCAGATGCTACCGCCCTTAATACTCCATCATCACCACCATTTGCCCAGTAATACTGTAAACCGCTTTCGGAGCTATCAAGGGTAATCCACTTAATAAGATTACCTATATACTCTTTATAATGGGAATCCCTATGTACAAATACCCAACTCCCACCCCAGAAGAAACCTACAGGAGGCTGGCATATAGCCCAATCACCATAAGTTCCTTCACCAATCACTTCTCCACCACTATAAGGCTCTAATATATAGTTTACTAGCCATGATGGACCAAAGAATCCTAGGATTTCTTTCTCACCTGAACCCTTCAGATCATAGAACCATTCATCTCTCCAGTTATATGTATTATTGCTGTAACCCTTGTCTATAAGCTCTTTGGCATAATCAAGAAATGCCTCACGTTTAGGATCTATATATAATTTACCATCTACTACCCATGGCTTTTGGGCACTATTTTCTATAGAGTGCCATATGTCACCAACACCCGATACTATACCATATCCCTTTGCTTTTAGTTCAGCCGCTGCCTCAAAGAACTTGTCCCAACCTGGACCAATTTTATCTTTGATTATATCAGGTTCATCTGTTCCCCAAACTGACATTGCAATGGAACGACGATATATAAAGGCACCGCCAGATCCCATATAAGCCAGACTAACAATTTCACCCTCTTGATTTGTGCCCATATCAATAACATACTGGGCAATATCTGCCTCATTAATCAAGTTATCAAGGTCAATTCCAAGTTCTTTATAAGGTGTTGCATACTTAGAAGAATCGCCTCTAGAATATTTCGGTACATGATAGCTTTCAACACAGTAGATATCAGGAATGTCTTCACCACCAGCAAGATACTGGTCAAGAACTGCATGAAAATCCATATCCGCCGTAGAAAAATTGAACATCTGAATTTTATAGGGAAAGTCAGGATGTAGCTCTTGATACCTCTCAATCAGCCTAGGTAATTCATCTGTCTGACTAAAATATTGATAACATTATCTCTAGGGGTTTCCCTTATGGTTTCAACATTATTGCTTGTACTATCTGCAGGTGGTGCAGGAGTAATACTTGGATTATTCAAGGTGTGGCTCACTGTGTTACATCCTGTGAATGTGATGGATACTAGAATCAGACAAGTTAGATATAGACCTATAGACCCTTTCATAATTGACCTCCTTACCCTCTATTCTTCATCCTATATTAGTTAATATTATACCATATTTTACTCCAGCCACAATCCAACTATATAATTTTTTGAGATCATGTAAATAAAAAAATAAAAAATAGTATTTAAGTATCATCATAATTTCTTTCTTCCATTAATATGATTATAATGGCCACTTATTTCCGTATGGACAATTTTTAGCTGGCCAATAATAATTTATTAAGGAGGGAACCGTAATGACAACGAAAAAGAAAGGTTTCAAACGAATTATTGTCATGCTAGCTGTTATTTCAATGGTGTTTATCAATACTCTTAATTCGTGGACTAATACCACTTATGCAGCTACAAAGAAAGAAATTAAGGATCCTCTACTAAAGAAAACAAATTACAGAGAAATGCTAGTTGGTGATTCATATGATTTTAATATCGCCAACAAGAAAGCTGGTATGAAGTACAAGTGGACAAGCAGTGACAAGTCTGTTGCTACAGTTAATAAGGTAGGACTCGTCAAAGCAAAATCCGTAGGTACTGCGGATATTACCTGTAAGATTACATATAAGGACGAGACATATACACTTAGAGCCAAGGTATATGTTAGAGAAAAATCCAAAAAACCTGCTAAAGAGCTTACAATATTAGATGATATTTCGACTATGAAGCTGGGATACAAGTTTATTCTAAATGTTAAATACAAGCCAACTGATAGTCAAGACTCAATCAATTGGACTTCAAGTAACACCGAGGTTGCTACTGTTAATAGGTATGGTGTCATCTTTGCCAAGTCACCAGGAAAGGTTACCATAAAGGCTACTACTCTAAATAAATCAGTGTCAGATAAGATAGTTATTACTATTGTAGAAAAAGATGACACTATAATAGAGCCAACTACTGCTCCTACTGAAACTCCCCCATCACCTACAGCAACTCCTCCTAAACCTACCACTACTCCTACAAAACCTACCACTAATCCACCAAAACCTAAAGCTACACCAACTCCCAAACCATCACCATTACCTTCTCCTTCACCTTCACCTTCTCCATCACCATCTCCATACCCAGTTGATGAGAAGGGTTTTGATGACAAAGGCAGGATGGTGGCATACTTTGGTTCACCAGTAGTTGACGGTAAGGTAGATGATATATGGGATAAGGCTATCGCAGTATCTCCAACTGTAAGCACCGGAAGCACCGATACTACTGCTACCTTTAAGACTCTATGGGATGATAAGGGTCTATATGTACTAGCCATAGTCAAGGATAGTGATCTATCTGCTGAAGCCAGTTATGTATATTATCGTGACTCAATTGAAATCTTTCTAGATGAGAACAACAATAAGACCAAGGTCTATGAAGTTGACGACCTACAATTCCGTGCAAATTATATAAACCAACTATCCGCCGATCATGGAGATATTAATCGTTTTTATGCTAAGGCAAATGTAATTGATGGCGGTTATATCATTGAAGCAAGGGTAGGCTTTCAGAATGTACCTAAAAATGATAAAGTACTTGGTTTTGAATTAGCTGTCAATGACGCTAAAAGCGGAGATAGAATTGCCACCCTCAATGTCTATGATCAGACTGGAATGGCTTACGATGATACTAGCCTGTTCGGTGAACTAGTGCTAACAGGCAAAACCAGTGAATCTGTTACAGGATTAAACCCCTATGATCTAATCAATTTAACAAAATATGCTGATTCTATTGAGCTTGACCGTTATATTAATGGAAATGTAGTAAGAGAAATCATTGAAGAAGTACAAGTTGCTCTTGCTGACCAAAATACAACACAGGAGCAAATTGATAAACTATACCAAGCATTAAAATCTGCTATCAAAGGATTAATAGCTTCTGATGAAAGCTTTGACGAAAAAGAATGCAGACTTATTCCATCTGAATATATGTCAAGTCACGAGAATAAGGGTAGCATAGAAAGACTTTACTACACCACTTCAACCTATGACGCCGAAAATAAAACTCTAGAAAAATATTTAAATGTATATCTACCTGCTGGCTATGATGCCAATGACAAAGATAAAAAATATGATGTTTTATATTTGATCCATGGCATGAGTGAGAATCAAAACACCATATTTGGAGGTCCTGGCATGAATTTGGACCTAATGAGAATAGTTGATAACATGATAGCTAATGGGGAACTTGAACCTATGATAATTGTTACTCCTACCTGGTATAACGAAGGAAATGGTAACATGTTTGAATTGGTTAAGAATTTCCATAATGAGCTGACTAAGGACATACTGCCTGCAGTGGAATCAACCTATAATACCTATGCTACCTCAACATCTGCAGAAGATTTAATAGCAAGCCGAGACCATAGGGCCTTTGGTGGCTTCTCTATGGGAGGAGCATGCACCTGGTACAACTTTATTTATTGCCTGGATTACTTTAAATATTTTATGCCAATCAGTATGTATAACCTTGCCGATGTCAGTGGACTTCCATATGAAGGTAGCGACTCGCAGAAGATGGCTGGGTATCTTGCAAGTATAGCCAAAGATAAAGGATACGGCCCCAAGGATTATTACATTTACTGTGCTACAGGAACTGATGATATGGCCTATAGTGGCATGGTACCACAGATAGAAGCCATGAAGGAGTTGTCAGATAGCTTCATATACTCAGCAGATTTAAGAAAGGGTAACTTCTACTTCCTAGCACTTGAAGGTGGAACTCATATTTGGAACTGTGTTAATCGATACCTCTATAATATGCTTCCTGATTTATTCCTAAAAACAGAGCCAACACCCGAACCAGTAGATGATAAAGGTTTCGATTCCCAAGGCAGAATGGTTGCAAACTTTGGTAGCCCTATTATAGATGGCAATGTAGATGACATATGGGATAATGCCTATACTGTTTATCCAAGTTATATAGGTGACAATGTTGAAACCACTGCTACATTCAAGGCTTTATGGGATGATAATGCTATTTATTTTCTTGCAGAAGTTAAGGATGATGAATTATCAGTAGAATCTCCTACCCCCTACATGCAGGATTCCTTTGAGGTGTTCTTAGATGAGAACAATGATAAGACCCAGGAATATGGTGTTGATGATCTGCATTTTAGGGTAAACTATGAAAATCTTCAATCATATGATAATGGAATTGCAGAACGTTTTTATACGGCAAGTAAAGTAATTGATGGAGGATATATCATAGAGTCTAGAGTGGCTTTGAACGATATTCCTGTCAATGGCAAGGTTCTTGGCCTTGATCTGCAGGTTAATGAAGCAAAAGGTCCTAACAGGATTGGTACCATCAATGTATTTGATTCTACAGGTACTGCTTGGAATGACACCTCCAAATTCGGTGAAATTGTATTATTAGGTAAAGGGGATGATTCTATCAGCGGACTAAATCCCTATAATCTAATGAATCTAATTAATAGTGCTAAGAAACTTGATCAAAGCCTTTATATTAATTTTGACATAGTAACTGATGCCATTGCACTTGCAGAAACTATTTTAAGGCTTGATGATCTTACGCAGTTAGAAATAGATGTGCAATATTATACTCTTAAAATGGCTATTAAACTACTACAATTTACTGAAGATGCGGCGGATGAGAAATACTTTATTCAAGTACCTGATTTGTATCGAGTGGCAAGTTCTCGTCCTGGCACGATTGTTAGTTTAGACTACTCTGCTGCCAATCCTTCAGGTGGAGTGGATTCTAAAAAGCTAAATGTATATCTTCCATATGGTTATGATGACCCTGATAATACTCAAAAATATAATGTCTTCTATCTACTCCATGGTGGCGGTGAGAACGAAAACACTATATTTAGTGGACCTGGACAAAACACCGAACTTAAGAGGATAATTGACAATCTAATCGAGCAAGGTGATATAGAACCTATGATTGTTGTAA
>JAAYNY010000037.1 GCA_012520635.1 Clostridiales bacterium
TAATTCTCCTTTGTAAATGGTATTAACCTACCATACTCATCTGGCAAAATAATTCCATCAGGGAAATAATATCCACCCTCATTAACTACAATTTTATCATCTAGATATAAGGGTTCTGTTAAATATAATTTACCAAATAACACGTTGGCAATTGCAGGGTTCTCACTGTCTATACTGCTTCCATATAAATTTGAAGTCTCCGTGCCATCCTCCCATGTTGTATTAAGTGAAATACCAACTGGCGAACTATGGGAAGGACTGTTTTCAATCTTCACTTTTCCTTTGAATATAATTTCTCTACCATGGAGATTAAGTAAAGCATTCCTTCTTATTGTTAAACCAGGGTTATTACCGTTCCCTACATTTTCAACAAAAATCTTTTTTCCATTAAAGCTAGCAACATTACCTTGTTCTAATCTTAAAGTATCATTAAGATTAGAACTTTCTATTATGCCTGCTTCTAGTGGAACTTGGACATTATTTACTTTCTCTTCTGCAGTATGAGATCCCTGTCTAATACGTCTACCATCTACCCAATCCGTATGTATACCTGCTGGTTTATTTGGGAACCTGGTGAAATAAAGAGTAATTTCCTTTTCAGAATCAGGACTATCAAACTTACCATTCCATATCACCTGACTACCACTATCATTTACATATCCTCCAATAAAATGAAATCCACTTATTGTTACATTAGTTAGATTGTAAGCACCAGGATATCCATCTCCTACTGGCCATAGATTAGAAACTTTGGTAGATAATCTTCCCTGGCTATTTATATTAGATGTTTCAAATTCTGTAGCTACCGTAGTATCAGCTGGATAAGGATGAATTATTGATACTCTTCCTTTAGATCCAGACGAAAAGTTGCTTGATGTGATTGAGTTTCCGCTTAAGTCTTTAAATACTAGTCTCAAAGAACAGGGTTTTTCTACACGTAATGGTGTATTCTCGGTAACCAAATCTCCTAAATTATTATAATTTAATGTTAATGATGTACCTGGATACAACATATATCCTTTTACACTGGGATCAATTTCCACCTTATAGCTTCCCGGATCCAAATTAAGGAAACTTGCAACTCCTTTAGATGAAGTGTTTACGAATTTCTTTAAACTACTACCCTGATAAAGTTTTGCATTAATTCCTTGTACAACTTGAATATCATCTTCAGATTCCATCCATCCCCTAGTGCATCTTATTCTGATATTACAACCAGGCAGTGAAGGCTGGGAAAAGTCTCTTGTTACATATGTTTCAACTTTTTGCTCAAGTGCATGATAACTACTATTACCTAAGGGAGTAACCGATACTCTTACACTTTTATAATCCCATTCTGCAAAACCTGAAAGATCCCATTCCGCTTCTTCTTCCCAACTTATATCTGTTTTTACAAGAAATTCTAATCCATCCCGTACAACTACCTCTTCTTGTAATATGTCCCCACCAGGATCACCTTCAACATAAACACCATCATACATAAGCTTTGTTCCTACATCTACAAAATTCAATGCTCTTATATTCTCGATTTTTTCATTGGCTATGTTAATAGCATGCATTCTAAGCTCATTATTAATTGTAGACTTAGTAGAAAAAATGTAAGCAGCAGAAGCAGAGGCCACAACTATAGACATAATAAATATCGAAATTAAGATCTCTACTAAGGAAAATCCATTCTCTTCATTAAATTTTTCATGCAACTTTATCATATAAACCTTCTCCCATTATAACCCATGTTACTTGTAAAAGATATTTGATTTATCAAACTTACCTTTCATA
>JAAYNY010000243.1 GCA_012520635.1 Clostridiales bacterium
ATAATATTACCATTGATTGGAGTATAAGGAGAAGTGCCCAAGCTGGCATGAGAAGAATCATAAAGAGATTACTTAAAAAATATAATTATCCACCAGAGGAAGCAAAGAATGCCCTTAAAGTGGTTATGAGACAAGCTGAGAAGATGTGCGGAAATGTATATATGGAGGAAATAGAGTACGATAAGGTAGCTGAAGAGGATCAAGATTATTTGATGAGGTAGGGAGAAGTACTGGTAATATTTTTCTAATATGTTGAGCTATAAATTATATTAACAATCAAAACAAATAAAGGGGGATGAGTAATATGAAGAAACTAATATCCAAAGGGCTAATTATTTTAATATTGGTAAGCGTATTTTTATCTGGATGTGGCAAAGAACAAGTAAGTGAAACAAAGGTAGATGACAAAGTAACTGAGGAGCTAGGGGTTGAAGAGGAATCAGGAGGCATAGACGTTGAAAAGAATATATTAACTGTTGATATAACATTGCCACAATCAATGGTGGGAGATTTATCAGACTTTAATGAGCAAGAATATCTATCTAATAATGATGGAATTAACTCTGCAAAGGTTAATGACGATGGATCTATGACATTAAACATTTCAAAAAAGAAACATAAAGAGTTATTAGATGAAATGAAATTAGAGTTAGATGAGACATTTCATGATTTAATAGAATCAGAAGACACACCTTATATAAAAAAAATTGAGTACACAACAAATTATAGAGAAGTTAAAATAATTGTGAACAAAGAAGCTTATGAAAATTCCTTTGACTTAACACCACTACTAGTTGGAATGACAACTGGAATGTATCAATTATATGCAGGTGAAGAATACCATACCAAAATAATAATTGAAGATATAGATACTGGTATAGAAATAGCTTCTGTCATATATCCTGATGATTTGGACTGATATAGTAAGGTAGATACAGCGTAAATGGTAATACTTAATTAAGCAGAGTTAATGTGTTTTATTTTGGAAGAATACCATTACACTTTTAAGATAATAAAAATAAGATTATTGGGGGTAGAATTATGTTTAATCGTAAGAGAATGTATTTAATTTTAGTTTTTGTTGTGTTCTCAATCTTAATCACTTCATGTTCATCTACTGATGGTTCAGAGAAGATAGCAGTGGATAAAACAGATGTGGAAGTGGACGTTTCTAATGTTGATAGTCAAGAAGATGAACAATCTAAAAAGGATGCTGCTGAGCAAGTAGTAGTTGAGGAACAAGTATTATTAGATCAAGATGATATAAAAATTACTTTAAAATCTCTTGAATTTGATGGGATGTTTGGTCCTTCACTAAAAGTACTTGTAGAGAATAATTCTGAGGAGCCGATTACTGTACAAACACGAGATTCATCTATTAATGATGTGATGACAGAATCTATGTTTTCTTGTGATGTAGTTTCTGGGAAAAAGGCAAATGATAGTATAACATTTATGGAATCAGATTTAGAGCATGCTGGAATAAAAATAATAAAGGATATTGAATTTAAGTTTCATATATTTAATTCAGATACTTGGGATGGAGTTTTAGACTCAGATACAATAACAATCAATACTTCAGCAGATTTAGAATATGTGCAAGAATATGATGATAGTGGAGTTATAGTATTAGATGAAAAAGATATTAAGATTGTAATGAAAAAAGTAAGTAGTGAAGACAGCTTTTGGGGTGCTGATGTTCATGTATATATAGAAAATAATAGTGATAATGATATAACGATTCAAGCAAGAGATGTATCTATTAATGGCTTTATGCTTGAACCTATTTTTTCAAGTGATGTTATAGCTGACAAAAAAGCATATGACACCATAACATTTTTTGAAAGTGATTTAATA
>JAAYNY010000244.1 GCA_012520635.1 Clostridiales bacterium
AACCTAGCCGATTGATATTAAATATAAAAAATTCAAAGAAAGGAAAGTATAAATCTTAGTATCTAAAGATATTATACGAGGAGTAAGTATAATGAATGATAATGTATATGTGCGGTTTAATGTTGAAAAGACTAATAAGTTTAATGTCAGTTTAATTATGATTATTTCAACGCTCTTAAGCATTCAAGGTCTTATATCTTTAGGTATATCATATTTTTTTAGAGTTCTGGTTATTACATACTCTTCAGGAATTATTGCCGCAATAGCCGGCTATCTTAATACCAAAACAAAAAAGCTAGATAACATTTCCCCTATGATTATTACTGGTTCGGTAGCCATATTAGCTACATTTTATGGCCAATTACAAAAGGGCGCAAATGTACTTACAGTTTTTTTTGTTTATGTAGGTACCGTAGCTATGGCAACATTATACTTTAGAACCATTTTACTTGCTGTACATGGGGTCTTGATAAATATAGTACTTATTATATCTTTTGCTATTAATCCCATAGGGGTTATGGGTCCTTCATATAATACAGAAGGTTTCATCAGAACATTATTTGTTTTTGACTTCATCATGATTATCTTTTATATTCTAACCAAATGGGGAAATGAATATATTATGTCAGCTCTGGTTAAGGAAAGGGAAGCCAAAGAACTTTTAAATCAATTAGAAGACACCATGAATGAAATAGATAGAAACACTTCTATACTTAATGATAATATAGCAGAATCATTCTTATATGTAAAAGACATCGGACAAATGAGCGAACAGACTAAAAATGCTATTGAGGAAATAGCAAAAGGTGTTGGAGAAAATGCATCTAGTACCGAAAAAATTGTTTCTACCGCTAATAATGCAACCGATGCTATTAAGAAAACTATAGAATTATCAAACGAAACAATTACTTATACCTATAATATGAAGGAAGTTATTAATGATAACTCCCAAGGAATCAATCTAATGGTTACACAGATGGATACCATTGATAATGCAGTAGGAACAGCACTTACTAATATGTCCGACTTAAAGAAAAGCATGGATGAAATCAACACCTCTCTTTCTAGCATAACAACAATTGCCAAACAAACAAATCTATTGGCCTTAAATGCTTCTATTGAGGCCGCCAGAGCAGGTGAAGCAGGAAAAGGATTTTCTGTTGTTGCATCGGAAATAGGAAGTCTAGCTGAAATGAGTAATAATACTGTAAAAGAAATATTTAAAGTAATTGAAGGAATTGATTCAGCTACTAATACAGCCTTAGAAAAGGTTAACCATGGTAAAGAAGCCGTTAATGTGGGTAATACATATATAAATAATGTTAAAAATGATTTTATCAATTTAGAAAAATCTGCAGAGGCAATAATGGAGAGAATTGCCATTGAAGATGAAATGATAGCAGCAATTTCATCCTCCTTTGATAATATTATGGAGCAACTTGAAAGTATATCAGCTGTATCTGAGGAACATGCTGCATCCACTCAGGAAGTCCTAGCTGCTACAGAGACTCAAGCTGATCTAGTTGACAAAGTTACTAAT
>JAAYNY010000245.1 GCA_012520635.1 Clostridiales bacterium
ATTGGGTTTGTTTCTAACTACATTAGCTATATGATCTGCTGCAAATTTGCTCATCTGTTCGTAGTCTTCTTTAACAATAATATTCATAATAGTCTCCTGTTCAAAAGATTTGAGAGGTACAAAATATATTATTCCAATTATTTCATAAATGTATCTTGTACAGATAAAATGATCAGTTTTTCTCTCAGGCGTTATCTTATCATAATATTATTTTTTTGTCACTAAATAATCTTTCCAAATACTATATATTTGGTTTTTATTTGTAAAAACTTTTAATATAGTTAAAATTTCTTGTAAGCATATTTTGGTTGTTTAGCCCTTTAACACCATTTACCATACGGCTTACAAAGCCCTCCAGCTTTACCATATATTCTTCTTCGGTAATGCTTCCTTCAGCCACATAAGTAAGACCCTTCTCCCAACTTGCAGTAAGTTCTGGATTTAACAATGATTTAATTGATGCATTAACAACTTCATAAATTAACTCTCCCAAAATGGTAGGAGTTATTATTTGAGTCTTTTTGTTAAGTTGCAGATATGATATCTTAACTAATTTATTAAGTATCTCAGCCCTAGTAGCACTAGTACCTATACCACTGCCTTTAATCTGAGCTCTAAGTTCTTCATCTTCTATAAGTTGTCCTGCATTCTCCATGGCTAGAATAAGAGTACCTGAACTATATCTTTTTGGCGGCGAAGTCTCACCTTCCTTTATGTTTATTCCCTTTACAGGAAGCTGCATCCCCTTCTTAAGGCTCATAACAAGTTCCATGAAGCTTTGTTCCTGTTCCTCTTCTCCGTCCTCTTGCTCATCCTGGTCTATATTGGACTGAGCATCTGTCTGCTTTTCTTCCTTCTGTTTTTGCCTAGCTGCAGATGGATTACCAGCTACCTGAAAATATCCTTCTTGCTCCAATACACGAAATGTGGAAAAGAAAGATTCATTCTTAATCTTTACAGTTATATTAATTCTTCGATAAACTGCAGGTTTATAGAAAATACTAAGAAAACGCCTTGCTATAATTTCATACACCTTTGCTGCAAGAGCAGGCATACTTCCCAGTCCGTTCAGACCCTGACCAGTAGGTATAATAGCATAGTGGTCTGTTATCTTACTATCATTAACGTACTTGCTTTTTTCAATGCCCTTATGAGAGCCTGTATTTATTACCTTTGTTGCATGCTCACCTAATATAGAGTAATTTTGTAATCCTCTTATATTCTTTTCTATCTCCTTTGCAACTGCTGTTGACAATACCCTGGCATCAGTTCTTGGATATGTGATAAGTTTCTTTTCATAAAGAGTTTGAACAATTTTTAAGGTTTCATCCGGACTTATCTTAAACATTCTTGAGCAATCATTCTGAAGCTCGGCCAGATTATATAGTAAGGGTGGATATTTATTTTCCTTCTTCTTTTCTAGATGAGTAATCTGACCAAGTAAGGACTCCTGAGAATCCATAACACTATCCCAAGTCCCATCATCATTATACTTTGGATAGTCACCTGCCAGATTATTAATTAAGGAAACTGCTGATTCCCTCTTAAGAAAGCCATTCTCCTTATAAAGTAATGGAGAATTAAAATAATCAGAGCCCTCTACCGCTTTAAACTCCCCAGTAAATTCACCTGTGTTTTCTCCATTATCCATGGCAAATGTTGAAAGAACACGGTAAAAAGGTGTCTTTTCAAAATCTCTAATCTCTCTTTCTCTCTTGACAACCATGCCCAGCACACAGGTCATAACTCTTCCAACTGAGATAGCTGACCATTTCTTACTTTGCAAGAAGCTCTGAACCTTGTTGCCGTACTTTAGGGTAAGTATTCTTGAAAAATTAATACCCATCAGATAATCTTCCTTGGCACGAAGATAAGCTGAATCTGATAGATTATCATATGCCGAAAGAGGCTTAGCCTCCTTAATACCTCTTAATATTTCCTCTTCTGTCTGGGAATCAATCCATACCCTCTTTTTAACTATTGTGTCAGGTACTTTGGCCATCTGATCCACCAGTCTATATATATACTCTCCTTCCCGTCCGGAGTCAGTACATACATATATGGTGCTGACATCCTTTCTGTTTAAGAGACCTTTGACAATATTAAATTGTTTCTTAACACTTGGTATTATTTCGTACTTGAACTCTTTTGGAAGAAAGGGTAAAGGTTCCATGGTCCATTTCTTCAACGCAGGGTCATAAGCCTCGGGATAGCTCATAGTAACCAGATGACCAACACACCAAGTTATAATACTATTACCTGCTTCAATGTAGCCATCCTGTCTTCTTCCATTTACTTTAAGTGCCCTGGCAAACTCAAGTGCAACACTGGGTTTTTCTGTTATGTACAAATTAATCGACATTGCTTCCCAACTTTCCTAATTTTCAACAAGAATCTTATTTCTAAACATTACTAGTATACCGTATAATTACATTAAGAACAAATATTAATTCCCATAGTAGGTGTAGAAAATCATTAGAAATATTGTTGAATAATACCAACTCATCATTTAAAATATAAGTGACTGGATTTAATATTCATATTCGTAATAGTTAATAATAATATGTATATATAACTTAGATTAATTTAGAGAAAGGATGATATGACATGTCAAAAAATAATTGCTGTGAACCAAAAGAACCAGGCAAATCCTCTGTAAATATATCAGTAGATGTTACTAGAATCGTTAAATATGCATGCTGTACAGCAGTTGTAATCGTTGGAATTATCTTTGGCACCAAATGTTTTTATAAGATGATGAAGAAAGATTTCTGTGATCTAGACTATTTCAGATAGGGCTGTTGAAGAAGGTCTCTTTATCTATAAGTAAGGCAGTATATATTCTTCTGGCTAAGCCAGACAATACATACTGCCTATAGTTTATTATTCATATATTAGGTTTTTATTAAACTTCTAATATACTAACATTCCTAATATAATGGATATTTATCTGTAAGGGACTTAACCATCTCAATGGCTTTATCTCTATTACTATCAGCATCCTTGATAAGCAAATATATAGCTTCTGCTACAAGATCCATATCCTCAGTATTGAATCCACGGGTAGTTACAGCCGCTGTTCCTAGACGAATTCCACTTGTTATTGATGGCTTTGTGGGATCATTAGGTACTGTGTTCTTATTACATGTAATATTAGCTTTCTCAAGAAGCTTCTCAGCATCTTTACCAGATACACCCATGTTCTGAAGGTCTACTAACATAAGGTGATTATCTGTTCCTCCAGACACTATGTTAAAGCCTCTCTTAATCAGACCATTTGCCAGTGCCTGGGCATTCTCAACTACCCTTTTAGCATAATCTTTAAATTCAGGTTTTAAGGCTTCCTTAAAACAAACTGCCTTCGCAGCAATTACATGCATCAAAGGTCCTCCCTGGATTCCAGGAAATACTGCCTTATTAAGCTTATATTTCTTAGCAAATTCCTCACTGGATAAAATCATACCGCCCCTTGGACCTCGTAAAGTCTTGTGGGTTGTAGTAGTCGTAACATGGGCATAAGGGATAGGGCTCTCATGATATCCTCCTGCTACAAGACCTGCTATGTGAGCCATGTCCACCATAAGGAATGCTCCCACTTCATCCGCAATTTCTCTAAATCTCTTAAAATCAATCTTTCTAGCATAGGCACTAGCACCAGCTATTATCATCTTAGGCTTACATTCAAGTGCTATATCTCTTAGCTGGTCATAATCTATATATCCACTGTCATCTACTCCATATGGAACAATATTATAATAGCTTCCGCTAATATTCACAGGACTTCCATGGGTTAAATGTCCACCATGGTCAAGGTTCATGCCAAGTACTGTATCTCCTGGTTTAACCAAAGCAAAATATACAGCCATATTGGCCTGTGCACCTGAGTGAGGCTGAACATTAACATAAGTACAACCAAAAAGCTCCTTAGCTCTTTCTATTGCCAATCTTTCTACTTCATCAACAAACTCACAGCCACCATAATATCTTCTGCCGGGATATCCTTCTGCATACTTATTGGTTAAGTGGCTTCCCATTGCCGCCATAACTGCCTTACTTACAAAGTTCTCTGACGCAATAAGTTCAATATGATCATTTTGCCTTCCTATCTCTAAGGATATTGCATTGGCTATTTCAGGGTCAAACGCTTTTACATCATCAAATGTGTACATTCTAATCCTATCCTTTCCTGTGAAGTTAATAACTTAATTTATTATCGATAAGTATATCATAAGGGATGATTGTTTAAAAGTATATTTCTATGCAAAAAATCTATGCATTCATTACTTTATCTTATAAATATTAGAACATTAGGTAATAAATATGCATATTTAATCAGTCTGTGCATTAACTTTGCAATTATTCATAAATAAAAAGTCCAATAGCCTGACCAGATTATATTATCAGATTTAATACTCAAGCACCTTATACTCTCTTATAGATGAAATTTTGCTACAAGCTTGAATCACCAAATCCTTGATCAAGTAGATATTCGTACACGGCCTTAACGGTTATACCTCGGATCCCAAGCTTAGTGCGGATTAAATCGTAGTATTGGTCAAGCATGCTTGCCCTGTTTCTTGTTTTAGGCTTACCTTCATAGCCTTCATAATACTTTTTAACTGTGCGTCTATCCACGCCATAATAGCGTGCCAGCTCTGAAAAGTTAGGTTTCATATCGAACAACCTTAATATGTTCAACTGAGTAACTAAAACTGCTTCCATTAATCATCCCTCCTAGGAAGAGAATATCAATAAAGGAGCTTTTTGTACATTTTTATTTTCCACTAATTGAACATCTTTATTATACTATTTACACCCACCAGCGAAACCGATTAACTCAAAGTCATTTTAACGAAAGAACTTTCAAAAACCAGGATCAAGTCATTGTTTATACCTTGTGTTGTATCAATCTTCTTCCATTTATGAAGATATTATTTTAATAGAGTAGGAGGTAGGCAAAACATTTACCTACCTCCTACCCGATTAGACTTTCACTAGATAGAAATTAAAAAATAAGAATTTGCACATGTAAATTACATTTTTATATTTACATGTTGATGGCCACTGCCACATGATCCATCAGCTTCACAGTCATAAATTTCTGGTGTGAAGTCTTCTAAAGAGAAGATTATGTTGTCGTTGTTAGTTTCATTTTTTGTCATTATTTCATCTTGCTTCGTCATTTTTTCACCTCACTTTCAAAATTTAAGTGTTGATTCACTTCATATATAATGTTATAATATAACATTATGGTAATCAATGCCAAATTTAGATAATGTTTACCTAATGTAATTTACTAACAATTTTCATTATGGAGAGGGTAAAATATGTACGAAAATTACATGTTGCAAAAAGTTAATGCGTTTTATCGTGAGTTTAAAACAAAAGAAGGTAAAAATTTAGTAATAATTGAACCAGGATATATTGTAAATAAACCGACATTTATGATTTGGTCTATATTGGATAAAGAGATGAATTATAGATCACTTATTAATGAACTACAAAACATTATTAAAAATTCAAGTTATGAAGAAATAGCGAATATAACAAATTCGATATTAAGTAGCCTTTCAAAACGAAAGCTTATAAGTGTAAATAATACTGTAGGTGAAATTTTATTTAATGAAAATAAAGTAATAAAAATGGAATGTGAGTTGGAAAAAGATTATAGAACTACAGCAATTACACAGGTTGATTTAGTAGTTACAACAGAGTGTAATTTTCGTTGTAAACACTGCTTTATAAAAGAAAGTAATTTAAGTAAAGCAACAAAGCTTGATGTTGAAAAGTGGAAAGATATAATTGATATGCTTTGTGAACAAGGGCTAATTTCAGTAGTAATAACTGGCGGTGAACCGTTGGTATATAAGGATTTACCGGAATTACTCGATTACGCTGATACTAAAGGGCTAAAATTACAAATACTTACGAATGGTTACCTTATAGATGAACAATTTGTTAATAGAATTAAGAACTATAGGAATTTAATAGTACAGGTGAGTTTGGATGGTAGCAATTCGAAAACTAATAATTTACAGAGAAACAAAAATGATGCATTTAGCAGAACAATAGAAAATATCAAGTTATTGCGCAGTTATAATATTGAGGTGATTACGGCAATGGTTCTTAATAAGCATAATGTGGGTGATATTTATGATGGAAGCATGATTAAATTATGTGAGGATTTAGATGTTAACGTTCTTGCTATAACTCCTACTGTTATAAAAATTGAAAATGCAAAGAAAAATGAAGAAGAATTTCTTGCACCTTATGAAATTCTTAACGTTGTCAACTACATTAATGATATTAATAAAACATACGATAATAAACTAATAATTAATGTTAGTGCACCGCCTTCTGTGACATATGAAACTTCTGTGTCCAAAGTTAAAAAAAAGAGACCACGCTGTAGACGAGGATCTAATTCATTTAGCATACGACCAAATGGTGATATTTGTGTATGTTCTGATTTTATGGAGGTGGGATATGAAACATATGAATTAGGAAATATAATGACAGATGATTTCTCTTTTTTAATAAATGAGTTAAGCAAAGTAAGCAAAAGGAAACTTGAAAGTATTAATAGAATTAAGGGCGTTTGCTCAATCTGTACCGAACTTCAATATTGTGGTGGGGCATGTAGAATTGATAGGTGCCTATTGGATAAAATGGCAAGAGCTGGGTGCTATGGAATATATTTTGGAATAGAATCAGGTTCAATAAGAATGCAAAAGATTATAAATAAAAATCTTAAATTAGATACTATTCATGATGTTATCGATGGTCTTAAAATTACTGGAATTGAACCTACCTTTTCTTTTATATACGGGTTTCCTGAAGAAACAGAGGATGATATTGAAAGTACGCTTTCGTTATTTTATGATTTGCATAAAAGATATAAGAAAAATTTCTTTAAAAGGGAAACATCATTACAACTTCACCGATTAAGAGTTTATGCTGGAACTAAAATCCATAATGACACGATTGATTTATTATATATGCCTGACGATCCAAGTATACTCATTTTTTGAATCAATATTTAAAAAGTCTGAGAGTTCGGAAATAATTATCTTAGATAATATAGAGACTATTTCTAAAATATGCAATTTATGTTTCTTAAAAAATTTAAATGTGAACTTAATTAATAATAATCGTATAGTTATAAGAAAGGGGTAAGTGATGAAAAATAAAAACGAAATACATTTAAATATAGATACTGACAAATCAATTAGCTTACCTGATTTATGCAAAGCCGTAAGAAAAGGACAACTAATTGCAGCAAGCATTGATAAAAAAAATAGTTATAACATTAATGAGTTACTTAAAAAAAGTAATGATTATATCCTTAATACAAGTTTAACAATTAATAAAACATCTTTTTTAACTCCACATTTAGACATAGGAGGATCTGGTGAAACAATCATATATAAAATTTCAAAAAATGAACTAACAATAATCGACCTAAATATCGATAAAGAAATTGATGATTCACGTGTAGATATGTATGAAATGGATGCAGGTGATTTAGCTTTTCCAGATGGTAAGTTCTTAACAATAACGAGTTTTTACACATTAATGTATGTTTGTTATGGCGATCTACTAAGCATTTTTAACGAAAGTTTCAGAGTACTGAAAAATGGAGGGGTTGTAAAAATTTGGGATGTTCATACTACTCAAATGCCCTCAGGATTTACGAATGTATCTATCGATTTATTATGTGGAAAGAAAACATATCATGCAAATTATTCATCAAATGCAATCCAAGAGATACGTGATCGTGAATTTTATAGGGCGTTGTTATTAGCTTCAGGGTTTAAAAATATAAATATTAATATTCAAAATAACTATGCTGAAATTGAAGCATATAAATTGCTATAAGTTCGACTATAAAAAAACTTCCTTAAATAGACTTCGGTTTACCTTGATTACTTAAGGAGGTTCATAGCAATTTCAACCTAACTTTCAGTTCAAGACTAGATATTTTATATTATTATCTTATTAATTGATTATATCGACACGCAGATTTCTTTCTTTGTATTTTAGCCTAATCTACCATTCCCCCAGGAAGCATCAAAGCTTAGTGCTACCTTGTTTTCATCCGTTGCCACACTATAGATTGGCAGATCTCTCTTCCTTCCAATGTTAGATACTGTGACGGCATTGGGTAAATACTTAATCCCTAGTCCAACTACTGCAAGAATTGTTAGTACTATAATACCAATTTTAACAAATAATGTGATGTCCGATACTGTATTATTCTCATTCTGATTGTTTCTATTTTGATTATTCATGGCTTCACCAATTATATATGCTTTGCTATTAATACATTTAAGCATCTAGTTAAATATGCGGTTAGGGTAAGCCTCATTTAAATGGATATGCTTCAAAAGATTGTAGGATTATACGCTTAAGCAAAACAGGTTATTCGACAGGTACTTGTGTTTCATCATTCCTTAGATAATACTAATTCAAATTAGCCTATTAATAGTTGTAATCTCCGGGGTTAATGAATGGATAGGCTATACTAAATAGGACAGTTTTTCAGAACTTAAGTCACATGAATCGTATAACACTTTTTCTAGCATTTCTACCAGTTCAGATGGAAATATCCTTTCATCATTTATTACGGAACTAAATTCACCTTTTACCTCTTAAGAATATTGACATATTTCTTTTTTCTATTTCATTAGTAAAGGAATCTTCTGAAAAAATATTAAAAATCGGCTTATTTAGTATTCTATATGCATTTGTATAGTCTAATTGCTGATTGTTAGTCTGCCCAGCCACTCGAGAAATATCTTGGGAAGTTTCTAGCACAATATTTTTCGTTTTACTAATAGCATGGAATGTAAGTATTATTAAACAAACTAAAATAGCAATTGATTTTTTCATTTGTAACCTCCTTGGGCTTTGATATAGCCTTTGTAACCGGAGTTTTTGTTTCTTCCACAGGAGATACAGCTTTTTGTGGCATATTCAGTATTGGCTCAGAGGTTCTGATATTTAATAATTCCTCGTCAATGCTTTCATTAATGCTCTTTATTTTGTCTGTGTAGCGATTAAACTGTCGCTCCTGTTCCTTTGTCAA
>JAAYNY010000246.1 GCA_012520635.1 Clostridiales bacterium
ACGGATTATATTAAAGAAGGAATGCTTCGTGATCATAATGTAGAGGTTGAATTCGTGCCTGTACCTAGATGGACAGAAGTTGAGCAGATTAATAATTTACTTGCAGCAGGTAATGCACCTGACATATGTGTTACTTATGATTATTCAACAATTCAAACATATGCTAATATGGGTGGAGTTTTGGACTTGGCTCCATATATTGATGAATATAATCAGTTACTACCAAACCTATGGAACTGGCTTGGTGAAACAAACCTATACTGGAATAAAGATCCTAAAGACGGTACTATATGGGCAGTTGAAGCTAAGCTTGCTATTATGAATCGTATTAGTACATTTGTACGTGAAGATTGGCTTAAGAAGTTAAACATAGCTGAGCCTACAACACTTAAAGAGTTTGAAGATATGTTAGTTGCTTTTAGAGATAATGCGGATACACTGCTTGGTGCTGAGGCAGATAAGATGGTTCCTTTCTCTATTAGTTATGATGTAGGTTGGAGAGCTGACCATTTGACAGCAGCATTTGTTCCAAATGATATAACAGATAAAGATTATTATGTACATGGTTTTGATGATAGGCATTTACTATTACCTAATTACAAGGAAGGTATTAGGGTTCTTAATAAGTGGTACAATAATGATTTGATTTGGAAAGATTTCGCTCTTTATGGTTCCGGTGATACTACTGAAGATAGTATGATGAAGGCTGGTTATGTTGGTGCATTCATTCATAACTGGGACTATCCTTATCGCAATGGTGAAGATAGCATACATGCTAACTTACAAAGACTTGTTGGTCCAGAAGCAGGTTATATAGCAGTTGAGCCTTTTCCTAATGAAGCTGGAGTATATAAAAAATTCCTATCAGGCCCTGTTGACCGTAAGGTATTCTTCCCTTCTACCAATGACGAGCCTTTAGCCTCCATGCTATATCTTGATTGGATAAGTAGGCCTGAAAATATTAAGTATCTTCAGATTGGAGAAGAGGGTATTACTCATGAAGTTACCGAAGATGGTGCTATTAAGACAATTGCGGCAACTGGTGAGCATATCATGAACTCTCCTAATAACATAGACTATACAATCACAATTAATGGCCTTAACTTAGGTGATGATGATTTAACAATTAAATCAATCGCTTTAGGTTATGCAGGTGTTGATGCACGATATATTGAGAAAGCATTTGCTATCTCAACCAATGATGGCCGTATCGGACAAAACGTTCAGGTTGGTCAGATTAGGGCTGAAGAAGGAATGGGTCCAGCACTAAGTGATAAGCGTGATGTATTACTTGATAAGTCTGTTGTAGCATCTGTAGAAGATTTTGATAGTGTCTTTGATGCAGGCTATAATGATTACTTAAGCTCTGGTGGAGAGGCAATAATTAAAGAACGTAAGGCGGCTTGGGAAGCAGCTTTTGGTGATGCAGTAACTCTTCCTTAATAGTTAATAGTTATCCTTATATAGATATAGTTAAAAAGAGTATATTAGTATACTTTTTATCCCCTACCCCGGTATATTTTATATACCGGGGTTTTTAGGTATTTTTTTAGGTGCCTGACACCGTTCACAAAAAGTTTACAATTTTGACACTGGTACCTGACACCTTTTCATGTATGTCTTCGTCTAATGAGTGTAAAGAAAAATTTAACAAGTATTATATGAATGGAGGTAAAAGACAATGAAGAGAATAATAACATTGATGCTGGCAGTAATAATGATTTCACTATCTGCCACCCCATCCTTTGCAACTGAGAAATCTATTGATGAGGGCACTGGTTTTAATTCATTTACAGGGACTGCAAAAGAAATTGTTAAAGCAGATGGTGGATTAGATAGGACATATGTGCTTCTGGAGAATGAAGAAGGCATGGAAGCTAATCTGGTAATAACTAAGGATACTTATTTTATAAATGATGAAGAAATAATTAAGGGTTCTGAGGTAACCGGCTATTATAAAGCTGGTGATATGATGATTATGATTTATCCACCTCAATATGAGGCAGTGGCAGTCTTGGTAACTAATAGGAAACAGAACATTAAGGTTGATTTATTTGATGAGAATTTAATTAGTGCTGATAATACATTAAAACTTAATGTTGATAAAAATACTAAGATATTTTCAAAGGATGGCAAAGAATATAAGGGAGACCTTGCAAACCGTAAACTTGTAGTGTTTTATCAGGTATCAACAAGGAGTATCCCTGCACATACTAATCCTGATAAGATAGTAGTTCTATCAGATCCAATTGTACCGGATGAAGATAAAAATTCTTATTATGGCTCATTTACAGGAACTGTTACAAAGATAACCAACTTAAAAGACAGTAAGGATAAAAAACAGATAACTTTAAGAGACGAGGAAGGAATTGAAGCATTATTTACAATATCAAAAAGTACCTACCAGACAAACAATGAAGAAATCAAGGTTGGTTCAGTTGTAACTGCTTATTATGATGCAAAAGTATTTAGAATATTAATTTATCCAGCTCAATATGAAGCGGAAGTAGTAGATGTAGAGAAAACGAAACACAACATAAAGGTAGATTACTTCGACAATAAACTTACAAGTGCAGATGGTAGCCTAACACTAAAGATTGGTAAGAAGACAGAGATAATATATAAAGATGGAGTAAAGTATAATGGAAAGCCTGTTAAGTCTAATCTTATAGTTATCTATGATAGAGCAACAAAAAGTATTCCAGCTCAGACAGAGCCACTTAAGATAATTGTTTTGGAGGATAGCAAGGGCAAACCTAAGGATAAGGACAATCAAGTTGGGGAAAATGACAGCAAGTATTGGAAAGATAAGCTTGATGAATGGATGAAGCTAACCGATGAACTTATAGATAACAGAGATAAGTTATCTGATTATAAAGAGGATATATATAAATATGTATGGAAGCTTGTGATTAGGCCAGATAACTCATGGAAAATGTGGAATAAGGGATTTGGTAACTATAAACCTAGAAATAAGTAAAATTAATAGGGGGACGCACTCATTTTAATAGAAAAATGAGTGCGTTTATTATTTGTTGATTGAAAATTATGGTCATGCTATAATTTTGACACAGGTGCCAGGTGCCTGACACCGTTCACAAAATGTTCATTATTTTGACACCGGTGCCTGACACCGTTCACAAAAAGTTCACGATTTTGACACTGGTACCTGGCACCCAAGGAGTGAAAGAATGAATATAGTAAGCAGAGAATTTTACAATAGAGATTCAATTATAGTAGCTAAGGAACTACTGGGTAAGTTCCTTGTTCATGAAAGCAAGGGGTATAAGTTGGTTTCTAGAATTGTTGAGACAGAAGCTTATATGGGAGTTATTGATAAGGCTGCCCATTCTTATGGTGGGAGAAGAACTAAAAGAGTAGAGGTTATGTATGGAAAGCCTGGATTTTCTTATGTCTATCTAATCTATGGTATGTATAATTGCCTTAATATTGTAGCCAACCAAGAAGGAATTCCCCATTGTGTCTTAATTAGAGGTGTAGAGCCTATTGAAGGAATAGATATTATGGCAAATAACAGATATAATAAGGCTTATGATCAGCTAACAAGAAGCCAGAAGATAGGCTTAACGAATGGACCGGGTAAATTATGTATGGCACTAGATATTGATAGAAACCATAATGGTCTTGATGTTTGTGGTGATGAATTATATGTACAAGAGGGGGATAATGAAGCCTTTGACGTTGTATCGGCTAAACGTATAGGTATAGACTATGCAGAGGAAGCCAGAGATTTTTTATGGAGATTTTATATTAAAGATAACAAATATGTATCAGTAAAGATTTAAATTCAACATGAGCAAATAACTGAGCAAATTCAGACAGAATTCAACCCCTTGTTAAAAGGGTAAATCAAATGCTATAATTTAAGTTCAGATATAGGGTTGTGGAAATATATAGTAATTATAAAGGCGTAAATATTTATGAAAGGAGCCTTAGAATTGGATAAGTATACAGGCTTTGCCACAG
Organism: Clostridiales bacterium; assembly: GCA_012520635.1. Lineage (GTDB taxonomy): Bacteria > Bacillota > Clostridia > Lachnospirales > Lachnospiraceae > Mobilitalea. Next base: position 3,988 of record JAAYNY010000246.1, read on the forward strand.
TATATGATATGTCCATGGAACATATACCATATGATGAATGGGCAAATTATATAGAGAAGATATTGAAGGAACATGGCATAGGCAAGGGTCTTATATTAGAGCTTGGCTGTGGGACAGGCAATATGACCAGAAAGATGGCAGATAAAGGTTATGACATGATAGGAATTGATTATTCTGAAGAAATGCTGACTATTGCCAGACAAAGGAGTGAGGACAGGGGAGATAACATTCTTTATCTTTGCCAAGATATGAGAGATTTTGAGCTATATGGAACTGTATCAGCCATAATATGTGTCTGTGACAGTATTAACTATATGCTAAATGAAGATGATTTGAGCAAGGTCTTTCGTCTTGCTAGTAATTATCTTGATCCCCATGGTTTATTGATATTTGATATGCATACAGAGTACCTTTATGAGGAGGTTCTTGGAGATAATACAACATATACCAACCATGAAGCTGGTGGTTTTATCTGGGAGAACAACTTTTATCCGGATGATATGATTAATGAGGTGAATCTGACTTTATATATTAAGGAAGCAGACTCAGACCTTTTTAGTAAACATGAGGAAACCCATGTGAGAAGAGCCTATAAGGTGGATACTATAAAAAGGCTTTTGCATGAGGCCAACCTAGACTTCGTGGCTGCTTATCACGAATTGACTGAGGAACAGCCCAGGCCTGAAAGTGAAAGAATATATATAATAGCAAAAGAAAGACATCAATCAAACAAGTTATACATTTAAATTAAAACTCAAAAAGAAAGGATTACTGATTTATGACAGATTATATAATAAGAGCAAGTGCAGCGGATAATCAGATTCGTGCATTCGTAGCAACAACCAAAGATTTAGTAGAACACTCAAGGAAGATTCACAACACTAGCCCCATAGCAACTGCGGCTCTAGGAAGACTTCTTACAGCTGGAGCCATGATGGGAGTTATGATGAAAAGTGAAAAAGATTTATTAACTCTTCAGGTTAAGGGGGATGGCCCTATGGGTGGAATAACTGTTACTGCCACTTCTAAAGGAACGGTAAAGGGATATGTTAATAATCCTGGGGTAATGCTTCCTCCTAGCCCATTAGGTAAACTTGATGTAGGGGCAGCAGTTGGACAAGGAATGCTCTCCGTTATAAAAGACCTAGGACTGAAAGAGCCTTATATAGGACAGACAGATCTTATATCTGGGGAGTTAGCAGAAGATTTGACCTATTATTTTGCAACCAGTGAGCAAGTTCCATCAAGTGTGGCACTGGGAGTGCTTATGAACAAAGAGAACACTGTAAGGCGAGCAGGAGGATTTATCATACAACTTATGCCATTTGCAACCGAGGAAGTTATAAGTAAGTTAGAGGAGAATATAAGTAAGGTTAATGGAGTTACTGAACTTCTTGATAAAGATATGACCCCTGAGATGATACTTGAACAGGTTCTTGAAGGTTTTGACGTGGAGATATTAGATAAGATTTCTACATCTTATGAATGTAATTGTAGCAGGAAACGAGTTGAGAAAGCAGTTATATCTGTAGGGAAAAAAGACATTAAGGAAATGATAGAAGATAAGGAGCCTATTGAGGTGAATTGTCATTTCTGCAATGAGAATTATGTATTTAGCGTTGAAGATTTAAAGGATATGCTTAAGAAAGCCAGCCGCTAATATACTTATATGAAATAACATATATAGGATAAATAAGCCCATTGTTAGGGACGCTTATGTATTATAAAATCAAAATATAATAGCCTTATTGGCTTAAAAATTAGTAAATATAAATATTGGTTTAGAAGGAGAATGTGCAATGGGAGCTTATTATACCGGAGAATACAGAAATATTTTTAAGGAATTTGGTTATAAGGAAGAAGAGATACAAAAGAAGATTGACCAGGCATATCAAACAATTTTTTATGGTCCTGATGATGAACGTTTTTATCATGAAATTGGCGATGATATGGCTTACTTTGAAGATACAGGTAACCATGATGCTAGGACTGAAGGAATGTCCTATGGTATGATGATGTGTGTCCAATATGACTGGAAGAAGGAGTTTGATCGCCTTTGGAAATTCTCAAAGACATATATGTGGATGGAAGACGGGGAAAACAGCGGATATTTTGCATGGTCAGTACAACCGGATGGTACAAAAAACTCTAACGGTCCTGCTCCAGATGGAGAAGAATTCTTTGCAATGGCACTATTCTTTGCATCCAATCGTTGGGGTGATGGTGAGGGTATCTATAATTACTCCAAGGAAGCCAGAGCAATTCTTCATGAATGTGTTCACAAGGGTGAGAATGGAGGTTCAGGATATCCAATGTGGGAACCTTCTAACAAATTAATCAAGTTTGTTCCAAACGTTGATTTTACTGATCCTTCATATCATTTACCACATTTTTATGAGCTATTTGCTTTATGGGCAAATGAAGAGGATGGGGAATTTTGGAAGGAAGCTGCCAAAGCTAGTAGAGAGTATCTTCATAAGGCTTGTCACCCAGTGACAGGACTTGCACCGGAATATGCCCATTATGATGGTAGTCCTATTACATGGGATAATAGAGATAGATATTACAGTGATTCATATAGGGTTCCAGCTAATATTGGAGCTGATTATGCGTGGTTTGCAGCAGATGAATGGCAAAGAGAATGTGCTGATAATATTCAGAAGTTCTTTTGTGAAACTGCTGAGGGAAAGATAGATAGAGTATATCAGATTGATGGTACCATTTTAGATGAGAAGGCACTTCATCCTGTGGCAATCATAGCTACAAATGCACAGGCTTCTCTAGCAGCTAACGATACAAAGAACAGCAGAGAATGTGTAGACTTATTTTGGAATACACCACTTAGAAAGGGAGATCGTCGATATTATGATAACTGCCTTTATCTCTTTGCATTATTAGCCTTAAGTGGAAATTACCGAATCTGGAAGTAAGGTCAAGTTAATAACAATCTAAATGGGAGTATAGATTGATTAATTAATGAAGGAGAGGTTATAAATGAGGTACGGATATTTTGATGAGGTAAACAAGGAGTATGTTATTACAAGACCTGATACTCCGGCCCCTTGGGCTAATTACTTAGGATCCCCTGAATACGGAGCAATCATCTCTAATAATGCTGGAGGATATAGCTTTGTAAAAAGTGGTGCAAACGGCCGTATATCCCGTTACATATTTAATCAGGAGGACAAACCTGGCAGATATATTTATCTTAGGGATGATGAAGAAAATGACTACTGGTCAGCTTCCTGGCAACCGGTGGGAAAGCCCCTAGGTGAAGGTTATGGAGAATACAAGAGTGAGTGTCATCATGGTACAGCCTATACCACAATTAAGGGACATTATAAGGACATTTCTTCAGAAGTACTATATTATGTTCCTCTTAACAAGACCCATGAGGTCTGGAGAGTAAGGATTACAAACAATAGTGATAGACCAAGAAAGTTGTCTGCATTTGGTTTTATTGAATTCACTAATGAGAACTTTTATGAAAATGACTTGGTCAACCTTCAGTACACTTTATTTATTACAAGAACGTATCTTAAAGGCAATAAGATTATTCAAACCGTTAATGAAAATGACGGAAAGAATGAAGAAGGTACCAATTTCCGTGAACGTTTCTTTGGACTAGTAGGAGCGGAAATTGAATCCTATAATGGTGATAAATCATCATTTGTTGGTAGTTATAGAAGTTATGGAAACCCAATAGCTGTAGAGCGTGGGAAATGTGATAATGTACTTAATTACAATTCCAATGCTTGTGGTGCCTTACATACTAAGATGGAATTACAACCTGGAGAGAGCAAGGAGTTTGCATTTTTCCTTGGACAAAAAAATGATAAGCAAGCAACAGAGATCCTTAATAATTATTCGGATTTAAGTGTAATAGATAAAGAACTTAATGAGCTTAAAGATTATTGGCATGGAAAACTTTCTAACTTCCAGGTTAACACACCAAGTGAAGAGTTTAACTCAATGATAAATACTTGGAATGCCTATCAATGTTTTATAACATTTATATGGTCAAGGGCCGCTTCATTTATATATGCAGGTCTGCGTAATGGATATGGTTATAGGGATACAGTACAGGACATTCAAGGAATCATACACTTAGATCCTGCTATGGCTAAGGAGAAGATTCACTTCATGCTTTCTGCACAAGTGGATAATGGTGGAGGACTTCCTCTGGTTAAGTTTGATCACAATGCAGGTCATGAGGATACGCCTGATGATGCTTCTTATGTACAGGCTACTGGTCATCCTGCGTACAGGGCAGATGATGCTTTGTGGTTATTCCCTACTGTCTACAAATATATGGCTGAAACTGGAGATAAGGAATTCTTAGATGAGGTAATACCTTATGCCAACCGTGATGAAGGAACTGTATATGATCATTTAAAGAGAGCAATTAATTTCTCTATGGAGAGATTAAGTAGTCATAATATGCCTGCAGGACTTCATGCTGATTGGAATGACTGTCTTCGTCTTGGTAAGAAAGGTGAGTCAGTCTTTGTAGCACTGCAACTTTATTATGCTATGTCTGTTATCCGTGATATTGCTGTAGATAAGAAGGATGAAGAATATATAGCTTACATAGATAAGGTACAGAAAGAGCTAAAAGATACAATCAATGAAAATTGTTGGGAAGATGATCGCTTTATCCGTGGATTTAAGGAAGACGGCCAGGTAATCGGTTCAAAAAATGATCCGGAGGCTAGTATGTGGCTTAATCCTCAATCTTGGTCAGTTATCAGTGGGCTTGCTACAAAAGAACAGGCTGAAAAGGCTTTGGAAAGTGTTAATAGAGAGCTTAATACTAAATATGGCCTAAGAGTTATGGCACCATCATATGTGGATCATGCTTTTGACGGGGCACTGGCCATATTGTTTAATCCTTCCACCAAAGAAAATGGCGGTATCTTTTCACAACCTCAAGGATGGATTATCCTTGCTGAGTCACTGATGGGACATGGTAATAGAGCGTTCCAGTATTTCATGGAATCTTGTCCTGCTGCCATGAATGATAAAGCAGAGATTCGTGTGCTTGAGCCTTATGTCCATGGACAGTTCGTTGAAACTGTGGATAGTCCTTTTGAAGGTAGAGCTCATGTTCATTGGCTTACAGGTACTGCATCTACTGTAATGGTAGGTTGTGTAGAGGGTATCTTGGGAATGAGACCAGATCTTGATGGATTAAGAATTGCACCAAGTATTCCAAGTGATTGGAAGGAGTTTACCATAGATAAGAAGTTCCGCGGTAAATCACTGAACATTAAAGTTAAGAATGACAGTGGTGCAGAGAGTGGATATAAGGAGTTATATCTAAATGGTGAGAAATTATCTGATAACTATATTCCGGAAGATATGCTTAGGGATAATAATGATATAGTGTTAGTTATGTAGAATGGTAATATGGCTTATAATATATTTAAGAGGGGTGTGTGTTTCTTCTGAAACGCACACCCTTTAACAATATTCAAAATATTATTTATAAGTATAATTAATATGCCTGATGGTAGGTGTTATTGTATAATAAGAATAAATTAACCTAAATTTTATAAATGTGTTATCTGTTATAGATATGAATAATGTAGTCTTGGAATAAGTTTATCATTGCAAGATTTTTATAACTCTGTTAAAATCTATGTATTATTTTGGGAACTAATGATATAATCCTATATTAATGATTATTAGGGAAGGCAGTAGGCTGTATGAGAAAGGATGATTAACTCATGAATATAGATAACAGTTATATTTCCGATGAGATACATGAGGAATGTGGAGTCTTTGGTGTATATGATTTGGAAGGTAATGATGTGGTATCTACTATATACTATGGACTCTTTGCACTACAGCATAGAGGTCAGGAAAGCTGTGGTATTGCAGTAAGTGATACAAATGGACCTAAAGGCAAGGTCTTGTCTTGCAAAGGAATGGGACTTGTTAGTGAAGTATGTACAGAGGAGAATCTAGAAAATCTCAGAGGAAATATTGGAGTAGGACATGTTCGCTATTCTAGAGCAGGAGAAAATAGTGTTCATAATATTCAGCCTCTTGTACTTAATTATATAAAGGGTACTTTATCTATTGGTCATAATGGTAGCATTATTAATACTAATGAGCTTAGAGAGGAACTGGAGTATACTGGAGCCATATTTCAGACAACAATTGATACTGAGGTCATAGCCTATCATATTGCAAGAGAAAGACTTAGTTCAAAGACCGTTGAAGAGGCTGTTACTAAAGCTATGAAGAAACTAGTAGGTGCCTACTCAATAGTTCTTATGAGTCCAAGAAAACTTATAGGAGCTAGAGATCCTCATGGTTTTCATCCTTTATGTATAGGTAAGAAAGGAAGTTCATATATCCTTGCTTCAGAGACAGCAGCCCTTAATTCTGTAGACGCTGAATTTGTAAGAGACGTACTTCCTGGGGAAGTAGTGATGATAAATAAAGATGGAATACATTCTGACACATCGTTATGTACCAACAATCATGCAAGATGTATATTTGAATATATTTATTTCGCCCGTCCAGATAGCCGAATTGACAGTGTAAGTGTGTATAATTCAAGAATAATGGCTGGTAGAATTCTAGCA
>JAAYNY010000038.1 GCA_012520635.1 Clostridiales bacterium
AATTGGTATGACAATGTTAGTTATAGCTATTGTGTTTATATGGTATGCAATGAATAATCCACAAGTATCTTTTCCTTGGAGCAATACAATTACTTATTTAATATATCTAGTATATATACTTGTAATGATAGGATGCTTTGTATATGGCAAACGGAAAAAGTAGGTAAATATAAGAATCTAAATTATAGAGAGTGAGAAAATGGATAACTGGTTTACTATAGAAGAGATAGATAAGGATACATTCGCAATAAGTGAATATAGGCACTGGGAAGAAAGTTTAATATTAAAGGATAATATTGTGATTAAACCTATGTTTAATGAGAGAAAAATCCTGTTTCTAGGGTCTTTTGGGTTTACAAAGGTACTATTTATATCTATAATGAATATGTGGAATACTTTACTAAGGGTATATTTGATTATGAGAGAGAGTGTATTACAGGTGAATCATTATGACCTTAAAAGAGGAGAATGTTGAGGAGGTGCTTATGAAATTTTTGAGCCTATTTGATATTATGATTTTACTATTGGGTCTAGCATTGATTGTAGTGGGCTTAATTATCTGGATAAGGCAGAATGTTTCATTAACATTGGATTTTAATGCCTCAAAGATAAGGGAAGAGGATATTAAAAAATTCACTAGCTCATATGGAATTACATATGTCGTTATGGGTATTTTTATGTCCTTGTTGACATTACTTGGTCTAGTCTTTGAAGGTAAGCATAGGGGGATATCAGTTTTAATTTATATTATTGCATACATAGCTTTTATGCAGATTATTAAAAAAATCCAAAGGAAATATGAAACATATAATGTATAAAATAGTATATAAAATTTATAAAGGTATCATTATTTTACCACAAAGTAAAAAAATGACACCTTTTTTAAAATTAGGTCATTTTATATTTCTCTCATATTTTGTAGTATTTTCATGAGTACAGTAAGAATATTCAATTAGTAAAGTTAGAAAAAACTCATAACTTGAATTAATCTGGGAGGTACTGGGGGAAATGGCAAAAGATAAAATCAAGGCGTTATTAAAAAAGATTAGAGAGATCGATTTATCAAAAAACAGTGTAAGAACAAAGATTATAGGGGTTATAATGATACCGGTTGTATTTATAATAATTCTTGGTGTTGTTTCGTATTTAAAATCCTCCAAAGATATTATAAGTACATATGAAACATCTAGCTTTGCTACCCTTGAAATGATGGCAGACAAATTTACCTTGGGCTTTGAAACAGTGTCCAATAAAGCAAATCAATTTATTACTAATGATAGTATCAAGAAATATTACTCAGGCAATTATGAGGGAGACGGTGTCAGAGAGGCAGAGGAGTTTAGATCCATTCAAAATCTATTGGTTTCCAGTACAATGAATGATAGTGTTGTACAGGATGTTTTTATTTTTGCAGATTATGGCTCTGGAGCATCAACCAGAGGAACAGTACCTAAAGAAACATATCAGAGATATCTAGACTCAGAAGAGGGAAAGGCTTTTATTGATTCTAAAGCCAGATTTATCTGGGCAGGATATCATTATTACTTGGATGAGATAGTTAATGTGAAAGGCAGAGAATATGGCTTATCCCTAACATATTATCTGTATGATATTAATAATAAAAAAATAGGATTTGTTGTCATTGACGTTAAGCAAGAATTCCTTATGGATGCTATGGAAAATGCCGGTTTTGGAGATGGTAGTATTATTGGCTTCATAGCAAGTGATGGCAGGGAAATCTTAGCTGGTGATTATGGGGAAGATTTTCAGTTTGGCTCAACTAATTTTTATCAAAAATCCTTACCACAAATAGACAAATCTGAAATAAAGGTTATTAAGAAAGGTGATGAAACACAAGAAAGTTTGGGTGGAACTGAATATGTTAGATATAAAGGCAAGCCATATTTATATTTGTACACACCATTAGAGGGACAAGAAGCTATGGTATGTGCCTTAATTCCATCTAAGATGATAACAAAACAAGCGGATGAGATGTTAACAATTACAGTTACACTTGTTGTAATTGCTAGCTTTATTGCAATATTTATAGGATCAATTTTCGCATCAGGAATTAGTAAAGCCATTACAAAGGCAATTAATATACTTAATAAAACTGCTAAAGGTGATTTAACAGTTAAAGCGGATTTAAATCGTAATGATGAATTTGAACAACTGGCTGATGGAATCAATGATATGATTGAAGGTGTTAAGAAATTAATACGGCGTACCAGTTTGGTTAGTAAAAATGTTGCTGGAAATGCAGGGGAAGTATCTGAGAACTCTGAAATCCTATTAAGTGCAACAGAGGAAATAACCAGAGCAGTTGAAGAAATTGAAGACGGTGCAAATGTTCAGGCAGCTGATGCACAAGATTGTCTAGCCCTTATGTCAAATCTGTCAAATCAAATAGGTATGATGACAGAAAGAGCAGAAAATATGGGTGACATCACTGATAAAACACAAGTAATTATTAGAGAAGGAACAGTTATTGTAGGAGAATTATCTGATAAAGCAAATGATACAGCCAATATCACAAAAGTTGTAATTAATGATATTCAAAAATTGGGAGAAAAATCCTTGGCTGTTAGTGAAATTATTGGAACTATTAATGATGTTGCTGAGCAGACAAATCTACTATCCCTAAATGCAAGTATTGAAGCTGCTAGAGCGGGAGCTGCAGGAAGAGGATTTGCCGTAGTTGCTGAGGAAATAAGAAAACTTGCTGTTCAGTCTCGTAATGCTGCTGATCAGATAGGTGATATAATAGATGAAATCGTTGAACAGACTGAGAAGACTGTATCAACTACAAAAGAAGCGGAAAACATTGTAGAATCACAGGGAGTTTCATTACAAAATACGGTGGATGTATTCTATAATATTAATGCCCATGTTGAAAATCTAACAGCGAATCTTATACAGATATTAGATGGTATATTTGAAATTGAACGCACTAAGGATGAAACTATGAAGGCGGTTGGAAGCATTACCTCCACCACACAACAAACAGCAGCTGCAACTGGAGAGTTAGGAGCTACAGGACTTAATCAGATGAAATCTGTGGAAGTGTTAAATAAGGCTGCAATTAAACTTAATGAGGCAGTACAAAATCTTGAAGAGACTATGGCAGTATTCCTTATAGGGAAGGATAATTAATTGGCCAAAATTACAATAGGTATGAGAGGTTCATTATGAGAAAATATTATTACACTAATAAAAAGGGTGACTTTCGTCTTGAAAATCCGGAACTAACAAGCTATTTATATTTTCCTATAGCTAATGAAAGTGGAGTGATGAGTAGTCTTACACCTTCATTGTCTGGAGATAGTAAGATGGGACAGAATACATTCTTGCTTACACCCGTTAGTAGTGAGGACTTACATAATAGTAAATCAGGAAGGAATTTCTGGTGCAAGTTTGAGGGTGAGGGATATTGGTCTGCCACAGGAAAGTCATCATGGCAGGAGGCTCTTCTTTTTACTGATAAAAAGGAGCCAACACTACTTGAGGCAGGATTTATGTGGCATAAGATCAGCAGAGAATCTAGGAAATTTGGGATTAAATCTGAGATCATATCCTTTGTACCATATACTGAGGATACTGTGGAATTGATGATTGTTACCCTAAGTAATATTGGTTCTGATACAATCAGTTTTGTTCCTACAGCAGCCATACCCCTATATGGAAGGTCCGCAGATAATATTAGAGATCATAGAAATGTTACCTCTTTACTCCATCGTACTAAGACAACAGAATCTGGTGTGGTTTTAAATCCCACTTTAACATTTGACGAAAGAGGACATCAAAAGAATACAGTGGTTTATGGTGTCTTTGGGACGGCAGAAGAAGGAGAACTTCCAAGCGGATTCTATCCTTGTGTGGAAGAATTTATTGGAGAAGGTGGCTCTCTAGAATATCCTAGGGCTATTATGGATTCAAGTATAAAACCTGTAGGAGCTGGCCATAGAGTAGATGGTTATGAGACACTAGGAGGAATCAGATTTAAGGAGACTAGACTAAATCCAGGTGAGGAAAAAACCTTTATAATAACAATGGCTTACGGTAGCTCTGAGGAGAATATAGTAGAGACGGCCAAGAAATATAGTTCAAAGAAAGCATGTCTTAAAGCCTTAGTAGATACTAAAAGTTACTGGGAAGAGAAGGTTAATGTGTCATATCATTCAGGAACAGAAGATTTTGATGCTTGGATGCAATGGGTTAACTTTCAACCAATGTTAAGAAGAATATATGGTTGTTCATTTCTTCCCCATCATGACTATGGACGTGGAGGCCGTGGATGGAGAGATCTGTGGCAGGATTGTCTAGCGTTGTTAATTATGAATCCTTCAGGTGTGAGGGATATGTTGATTAGTAACTTTGCTGGTGTAAGAATTGATGGAACCAATGCAACTATAATTGGGTTAAATCAGGGTGAGTTCATAGCGGATCGCAATAATATTACCCGTGTATGGATGGATCATGGAGTATGGCCTTTCTTAACTACTAGGCTATATGTTATGCAAACTGGTGATATTGATATATTGTTAAAGAAGAACTTCTATTTCAAAGATCCCCAGGCTGTACGTGGTGAGGAAAAAGATACAAAATGGAATCAAGAGGAAGGTAACCGCCTTATAACAGACCAAGGACATGAATATGAAGGAAGCATACTAGAACATATACTTATCCAGCATCTGGCTCAGTTTTATGATGTGGGTGAACATAATCATATGCGTTTGCGTGGGGCAGATTGGAATGATGCCTTAGATATGGCAAAAGAACGTGGTGAAAGTGTTGCTTTTACTTCTATCTATGGAAGTAATATGAGACAGTTGGCAGAACTTCTTTTAATCCTAGATAAGAAAGGTA
>JAAYNY010000247.1 GCA_012520635.1 Clostridiales bacterium
TCATCAGAATTATACTCTCAACGTGGCTTGTCCTCTTGATAGGTGCATTTTTGTGAAGCTGTATTTTTCTTCATTTTACTTAGTGGTTTATGTCCATCTATTTTTGTATTTAAGCCTGTTTTAAATATAAAGGTCAGCATACTTGGATCTGGGATTCCATCTTCATTATACCCACCTATAACAACTTCCTCTACTACAGTTTTAAATACATCTCCATCAAATTCTTCTAAAGGCTTGGCATCTTCAAAGATTTTCTTGAAATCCGTCAGCCTATCTTTGATTGTCTTTTCTTCATCTTGAACTGTATCTAGCTCTATTCGTTCTGCCTTTAATTCCTTTAGAGTTTTACTTAGCTGTCGGTATTTTTCTTCATAGGTTATTTTATCAACCTTATCTTCTAGGTGCAAATCTATTAGCTTACTAATTTTTAGCTCAGTACTGTTTATTTCTGAATTCAGCTTATTAATCTGCTTTTTATTATCTTTTGTCTGTAAACCTTCTTCCACATTCTTTAGAAATTCCTCTACTACCGTTTTATTATCGGTACAGAGGATATTAAAGGCCTTAACAAAGGCATTCTCTATAATCTTTTCTTCTACTGCCTTGCATTCAGGACAGGATTTTTTGCCCTTTCGAATTGCAGTTACACAAAACCACACATCTTTTTGTTTATCTGTGCCACTGTGCCATCTTCTCCTTGTGATATTCCCACCACAGTAGCCACATTTCATCATACTGCTAAAGGTATATTTTAAACTATATTTACTCTGTCTGCCTTGATTGAAATTCTTACTTCTTTTGCTTAATATTTCTTTTACCTTATCAAATTGTTCCCTTGAGATAATAGGCTCATGGTGGTTTTCTATATAATACTTTTCTTCTTCTCCAAAGTTATCTAGCCTTCGCTTGCTAATTGGATCTACGGTAAATGTTTTTCCCATAAGAAGATCACCTTTATATTTTTCATTGGTAATAATCCCTCTGACGGAAGTGTCTACCCACTGGGTATTACCTTTCTTAGTTACTGCTCCCATAGCCGTAAGTTCTTGGGCTATTACAAAACACCCTATACCACTGGTATAACGGTCAAATATATAGCGAACGATTTTGGCTTCTTCCTCGTTAATATAAAGCATCTTAGTTTCCTTGTCATAATCATAACCTAAACATCTTTGATTTCCTACTATCTCTCCCCGTTTCATCTTCATTTTTAAACCCATCTTTGTATTGGCTGAAAGAGATTCACTCTCCTGCTGTGCTAGGGAACTTAGGATAGTAAGTAGCATTTCACCGTTCATGGTTAAGGTGTTGATATTCTCTTTTTCAAATATAATTGCTACATTCTCATCCTTTAACTGTCTCACATATTTTAATGTATCCATGGTATTCCTAGCGAATCTTGAGATACTCTTTGTAATTATAACATCAATTAATCCTTTACTAGCATCTGAAATCATTCTTTGAAATTCATCACGATTATCCGATTGAGTTCCTGAAATCCCCGAATCAGCATAAATATCTACGAATTCCCATTCTTTATTCTGCTTGATAAGGTCTTTATAATGTATCACTTGTGCATTGTAGCTATTTATCTGCTCGTCTGAATCAGTACTTACTCTACAGTATGCTGCTACACGCATTTTCTTAATAATTCTTCCTGTTGATCTATCAATTTTTTCTTTCTGTGCTTCAATAATTTGTACTCTCCTCATTCTTTCACATTTGCCCCACGAATCATTTTTTGCTCTATAGGTGTTACTCTCCCACTCTTGTCTTTACAATGCCACACAAGGGGGAACAAGGGCTAATGTCTGCTATAAATTATGCTTATTCAGTTGTGATTAGCTTTTTAGGGTTTAAAGGGTCATGAGGGTCATCA
>JAAYNY010000248.1 GCA_012520635.1 Clostridiales bacterium
AATACGGCTTCCCAAACAGTTACCCATTATTCTTTATCAAGAACTATTCAGCTCAAGTTTTAAAAGCCAATATGCGAATAGTTGGAGCTACAGAACACGCAGTGGTTTTATACCGGGACAAGCTACCTAAGTTTAATAACAATGGCAAAATGATATTTAACTGGTTTGAATGGCAGAGGGACAATAAAAAAATATATCCTAAAATCCATCCAACTCAAAAGCCAGTAAGAGTGTTAAAGGAATTAATAGAAATATTTACTGACCCTGGAGATGTAGTAATTGATCCATGTGCAGGAAGCGGAACAACGTTAAGAGCCTGTATGGAATTAGGCCGACATAGTTACGGATTTGAAATATCAAAGGAATTTTGCCAAAGAGCACAAGAAGAAATGTTAGTGCTACCGGAAGATAATCAAATAAAGATTGAAGATTGGTTAAATATAACCTCATAAGAAGGAAAGCATGAAGCAAATTATTAAAAGAAAGGAGTAATACTTATCCTAGTGAAACTAGGTTGTATGCAAGGTTGCCAATGCATACATAAAATATCTGATAACTGCGTGAAACCTACAAGGAAGTAGCATGGGAGGACACAGATATTAGCCTCGTACTGGATAAGTAAGTGGCTGGTATGAAACATATCGTATTATTTAGCGGAGGTTTATCATCTGCATATGTAGCCTACTTAGTGCTACAAAAACAAGATAAGAGAGACATAGTTTTATTGCATACACCGACTTATTCGGAAAATCATGACGCAGATACATTTAGACATAGGGTAGCTAGATATTTAGGACTTCCCATCACGGAATGGGGCGACGGACGGAATTTGTGGGAATTGATTGAAGATAATAATTGCATTCCAGGACAATTCATTCCATTTTGTACCCAGCAACTAAAGCAAAAACCCAAAGAAGAATACTACAAGTACCTTGGCAGCATAGGAGAAGATTTTATCGAATATGTAGGATTTGGCATGGAAGAGTGGCGAAGAGTACAGAAAGCACAGGCCAGAGCTGAAAAGATAGGCCGAAAAGTGAGGTTTCCGATATTTGAAAATAAAATACCGTCAAGAGAAGTAAGGCGAATCATCACAGAAGAATGGAATATCCCATTACCTAAAGCCTATGAGGACTTAAGCCATAATAACTGTATACCGTGTTTTAAAGCAGGTAAAGACAGCTGGAGAGTGTATTGGTCTAAGTATCCGGATCAATTTCAAACAGCGGTAGAGTACGAAGAAAAGATAGGACACACAGTTTTTAAAGACAAGTCATTAAAAGAATTAGCAAAGGAATGGGAAGCCGATAAGGAATGGAACGATTTACAGTATACACTGGGAGATATTATCCCATGTGATTGTTGGAATTAAGAAAGGAGTAAATATGTTAATCAGAAGTCAAGATAAGAAATCTCTAATTAATCTAAGAAATATCGAATCTATAGATATCATAGGTTACGATGTTGAAGGAACTATAAGTACACAAGATGAAGAAAATGCAAATACTTGGTACATAGCATACAGTGGATGTGGAAAGA
>JAAYNY010000249.1 GCA_012520635.1 Clostridiales bacterium
CAAATCTCTTATTATACTAAGTCTACTTCCCATTCTGTCTGTAATTATAATAGTTGCCACTAGTATTATTAAAGATTGGGATATAGTGGATCTTATTAAGACGGGTATCTTAACCTTTATATTGACAAGTATTATTGTATTTTTTATTAGAATGCAATTGGATATTTTAAAGATAAAATATGCAAAAACAATCATATTTTTATCATATATAATTTCTATCTTACTTATTATGATACCAAATAATCCAGATTTATATAGCTTTTGGATGATTGGTGGCTTGCTTAGTGCAATGCTTATAGATAGTAAGCTGGGATTATTAATTTGTTTTAATATGACATTTATTTTAGGGTTAACATATTCTCTTGGCCCAGGAACTATAATACACTTCTTGGTTATGGGTGTTTTGTTTTCTCTGCTTGCAAGACATATAAAAGATAAAACAACAGTAATATCTGCATCAATTATATTACTATCAACAGATATTACGCTTTCATTCCTAATTAATAATTTTATATTTGAAACCGATACAAGCTTTAATTATATGGCATCATTTTTTAGTGTCTTAGCGGTACTGGTTACCGCCTTTTTCTTGTCCTGCTTATATAGGTGGAATACTAAGACAAGTGAAAATGAAGATATGACCTTATATGAAGTAGTTGAGGATATGATTGAAGAAAAAATTGATGAAAAGATCCAGGATACATCAACAAGTTACCAAGTACTTCTTTCTGATGATAATGAACTACGTCTTAGAATGAAAGAGTTTTCACAAAGCCTATATGATCATTGTAATTTGATTGGTCAACTGTCCGCCCGTGCTGCAAGAGAAATTGGAGCAGATGAAGATTTAGCTAGGGCCGGAGGTTATTATCATGAGGTTGGCAAGATAAATGGTAAAAACTATATTGAAGAGGGACTTGAAATTGCTGATCAGTATAATTTCCCTCAGAAACTTAAAGACATTTTACGACAACATAATATTAAGTATGACAAACCAACCTTTGTTGAATCTGCAATTGTTATGATTTCTGATAATGTGGTTTCAACCATTGAGTACATAGAAAAAAGTGGAGATCAAAAATTCACTAAAAGTAAGATAATTGACAACATATTTAAAATGAGACTTGATAAAGGGACATTTGACCAGGCGGTACTTTCTTTAAATGACTACAAGCTATTAATTGACTTTTATAAAAGAGAGTTTTCTAATTAGAAAGATAAAGAATAAGGAGGAGTCAGTTTGACAATCCATTTGGAGAATGAAGCATCAAGAAAGCTTGATTTCGTTTATGAGGAAATAATTAATAAAGTTATCTTGGAATGTCTTGATTATGAAAATTGTCCCTATGAGGTAGAAATCAGTATAATTCTTACAGATGATGATGAGATTAAGAGTATAAATAATCAGTTTAGAGGTATTGATAGTCCTACAGATGTGCTATCTTTTCCCTCAATAGAATATAATATTCCCGGAAATTTTTCGGATTTTGAAGAAGATCTAAGTTTATTTAATCCGGAGACTGGTGAACTTATGCTTGGTGATATTGTTATATCTGTAGATAGAGCTATAAGCCAGGCTAATGAATATGGTCATTCTCTCATAAGAGAGATAGGTTTTTTAATTGCCCATAGTATGTTTCACCTAATGGGATATGACCATATAAATGACCAAGATAGGCTAGTAATGGAAGTAAAACAAGAAGAGGTACTAAAGAATTTAAAAATATTAAGATAAAATTTGAAAGGCATTGAAAATGAAAAGATTTGCAAGTATTTTAATTATATTACTTACTGTTATTGCATTGGTAGCATGCAAAAAAGATAAGGGTAATGGTAATGGCAATGTTATACAGGATTTAGATTTAAATAAGCCAACTCTAATCCCAACAAACCCACCACAACCAACCAATCCTCCTGAGCTTGAGGACAATCATGAGGGTGAGATGAGAAGTACATTAACTGGCCTGTGGGTACCTGTAGAAATTGGCAATAAAAGACCTTATGCAATTCAGTTTAATAATTTTAAAACCGTTAGAAATCAATGGGGCATAGGACAAGCTGATATTGTATATGAAGCCCTTGTTGAAGGAGGAATTACTAGACTTCTTGCAATAGGTGAGAATTTTACAGGTGATAGAATCGGCTCCATAAGAAGTTCTAGACACTACTATGTAAGCTTTGCAGATGAATATGATGCAATATATATTCATTATGGGAAAACAAAATACGCTGTAGCAAAACTAAAGGAACTGGGAATTAATAACCTTGATGGTGAAACAGGAATTGGTGGCACAGTATTTTACCGTGATAGAAGTATAAATGCACCTAACAATGCTTTTACTAGTGTTGAAAAGATATTAGAAGGTATTAAGATTAAGGGATATGAGACTGAACACAGGGAAGATTTTGAACCCCATTACAGCTTTTATGAAGAGGATACAGATTTAGTATCCCAAATGGCATGTAATAAATTAACAATCAAATATCCATATAACAAACCCTATTTCACATATAATCCTGAGGACAAGCTTTACTATCGTTATCAATTTGGTGAAGCTCATAAGGATTCCAATACCGGTAATCAACTTACCTTTAAAAATATCATAGTTCAATTTGTTAAGGAATGGGATATTGATAAAAATGATTATCAGACCATGGACATAGAAGATGCTAAAGGTTCAGGCTACTATATAACTAATGGACAAGTTGTACCTATTAGCTGGAAGAAAAATGAAAAACAAAAATGGATGCGTTATTTTGATGAGTCCGGAGAGGAACTAAAAATCAATCCTGGAAAAACTTATATAGCTATTTTTCCAGACAACCAGAAAAAAGATCTTGTAATAGAATAAGGTTTATAATATGCGTATGAAGAAATCCTTATTAAAGCATGGGCATTTATTTTGTTTTGCCTAAGATAAAGGAGAGGAACATGGGTAGAGATAGAAGAGATAATCAATTTATTATACAGGGGAGTATTCTTGCTGCGGCTTCATTTATAGTAAGAATTATAGGATTAATATATCGTATCCCAATGACCCGTATTATTGGTGATGAGGGTATGGGCTTATATTCTATAGCCTATGAATTATATAGCATGACATTAATACTATCTTCTTATAGTTTGCCGTAGGCCGTTTCTAAGCTAGTGGCAGCTAAGGGCATTAATAAAGAGCATAGGAATTCACATCGTATATTTATATGTGCTATGGGCTTTGCACTAATTATTGGACTGGTTTCATCATTGATATTGTATTTTGGAGCTGAATTTTTTGCAACAGTTATAAATAATGCTCCTAATGCTATACTTCCTATTAGAATTTTAGCTCCCACCTTATTTGTATTTGCAATTATGGGAGTACTTAGAGGATTTTATCAAGGTAAGAATACTATGATACCCACTGCAGTATCTCAAATAATAGAGCAGGTTATTAATGCTATTGTTAGTGTTTTAGCTGCATATTTACTAATGAAAAG